>CAMBEV010000022.1 GCA_945865595.1 Nannocystis exedens
TGCGCCTCGCGCGAGAGCTCGCGTCGGCCCGCCGAGAGGCGCACGCGCGTCTTCGGCATGAGCACACGCGCGATGGCGACCATGCGCACGAGGTCGAGCGGATCGATCGGCGGCATATCAGCCAGCGGCGTACCCGGAACGCGAACGAGCGCGTTGATCGGCACGCTCTCGGGCTGCGGCGTCAAGTTGGCCAGCGTGCGCAACATTTCACACCGGTCGTCGATGCTCTCGCCCATCCCGATGATGCCGCCCGAGCAAACGGTGATGCCCGCCTTGCGCACGTTGTCGAGCGTTCGTAAGCGGTCTTGAAAGGTACGCGTCTTGATGATCGAGCGGTAGTTGTCGGGGCTGGTGTCGAGGTTGTGGTTGTACGCGTCGAGGCCGGCGGCTTTGAGTTTTCGCGCTTGCTCTTCGGTGAGCATGCCGAGCGTCACGCACGCCTCCATGCCCATCCCCTTCACTTCGCGTACCATGTCGACGACGCGATCGAACGCGGGACCGTCTTTCACTTCGCGCCATGCCGCGCCCATGCAGAAACGCGTCGATCCGAGTTCTTTCGCGCGCTTTGCGCTGGCGATCACTTCGTCAACGTTGAGCATCTTCTCGGCGCCCACGGTTGTTTCGTAGTGGCTTGACTGCGGGCAGTACGCGCAATCTTCGGGGCAGCCTCCGGTCTTTACGCTGAGCAGCGTGCAGAGCTGCACTTCGTTATCGGGGTGGTGCTCGAGGTGAATGCCGCGCGCGCGGTCGATCAACTGCAACAGCGGCGTATCGTAAAGAGAGCGGACGAATTCTCTGGAGGTTGGTGCACTCACGGCGCGGGACTGTAGCACTAGTTCCCCCCAATCCCACTTGGCGGCATAGGTGCAGCAACCCGTCTCGGCCTCACGGGCGCCGGCGCGCGCCTCTGTGGTACCGCTTTGGCCGAAGCGGTAGCGGCGGGCACGGCCACTTCCTCGGGGGCGGAGGGTGCGACTTCGAGCCTCGTCGCAACAGTCTTCGTCTCGACAGGTATCGAAGGCGGCGATGCATTCGCATTGCGCCGGGACGCCTCCTTGCGATCGCTCACCCACATGGTTGCCGCAAACGAGAGCAACGTCAGACTGGCGAAGAGGCTTGTCAGCAACGCCGTCGTCCGCGCAGTTGACGCGCGAGCTGGCGCCACGGTCGTTGCTGAGGGGGTCACGCTTGCGCTCGACGGACGCGACGCAGGCCGCTGCTGTTTCGCGTCCATGATCGCAGTGTCAACTTGTGGAACCTTCTGCCCTTCGTACGGCGCACGTGTCACGGTCTCAGCGGACCTATCAACACCAGCAGGAGGTCCAGCAGGAGGACGACCTTCACCGAGGCGCAGCGTCGATCCCTGACCGAGCGGCTGGGTACCGCTGCCCTGTCGCTCGGTTGCCGCAAACGCAACGCCCACGGCTGAAGGCGCGGCGGAATGCGCTTCGAGCACGATGCCAGCGACGGTCGTCTGCTGCGTGAGCGCCAGAGCCGGGGCCTTGTGACTCTGTAGCGCGCGAAGTGCCGCAGCGAACGCGAATGCATCTTTCGGACGATCCATCGGATCTTTTGCGAGAGCACAAGCCACAAGCTTGTCAACTTCCGGAACTGCCTTCGCGACGTCGCTGAGCCGTAACGGCACCGCGTGGAGCTGCGCCGCAGCGATCTCTTTGGTGTCAACCCGATCGTCAAACGGTCCTTTGCCCGCGAGCATTTCGTACAGCACCAGGCCCGCAGCGTAGAGATCGGCCTTCGGCGTAACCGGCTCTCCCGCGATCTGTTCGGGAGCGGCATAGCGCAGCGTACCGACGAACCTTCCGCCTGTTTGCGTCTGGCTCCCGAGGAGCGTCATCACGCCAAAGTCAAGAAGCTTGGTGATCGTGATGCCGGTCACCGTGCGGTGGAGAAAAATGTTCTCGGGCTTTACGTCGCGATGAACGATCCCTCGATCGTGTGCGTGGTCCAGCGCGTCGAGCAGATCGATCGCAATGCGATAGGCGTGATGGGGCTCCAGCGCGCCCTTCTTCTGCAACACCGCACGGAGGTTTTGACCGTTAAGGCGCTCCATCACAAAGAACGGGAGCCTCGCGTTGTCGGCTGTCACGCCTGCAGTCACCACCTCGACGACGTTTGGGTGATTGAGCTTCGCGAGGACCCGCGCTTCGGCCTGCATGCGCCTCGCAAGGTCTGCTCGGTTGCCGAGATCACTGTGCAGCGTCTTCAGGACGTAGCGTTTGCCGATCGAAGTGTCTTCGACGTCGTAGACGGTGCCCATCCCGCCTTCAGCGAGCAAACGCAGGACGCGGTAGACCGTTCCCGGGACCCGCTCGCCCTGCGCATAGGTGCCTCTACTCGTCATCGCGGCCGAGTGTACTTCCATCATGCCCACCTCGCACGCGGATGAGCCACCGATTGCCAGGTAATAATCCGGCTCGACAATGGTGAGCAGCGGAGAGATACCCCTCAGGGTGCAAGCGAACGTCTGGGCAAAACACCTCAGCATTGCGCGGACGGGCGGCATCGTGCTCAAGGCTCTTGCGCAGCACGACATATTTCCAGTCGTTGTGAAGGGCGCCGTCACCGCGCACCGCCTGTATTCCGATCCGAGCGAGCGCGATCTGACCGACCTCGACCTGCGCGTGACTGAACCCGAGCTCAGCCGTGTGCGGGCGATCGGGCGAGAGCACGGGTTTACCGAAGTCCTCTTCTCCGATGCTTACGGGATGCTCTCGTTCGAAGTCGCGGGGCAACTCGTCGAGTTCGAACGGTTCCTCGGACCGCCCTATTTCTCTTCGTGGTCCGTCGACGAGCTAAGAAATGACGCCGAACGCCACACCGACATTTTTGGCGTAGAACACCTCGAGCCGCGCTTCGAAGATCACGTGCTCATCACCGCGCTGAATGTGTTTAAGGACAAGCTCTTCGACACAACGCGAGGAAGCCTCGAGGACCTGCGGCGATTTTCGGGGCATCGCGATTGGAACGAACGAGCGGTCCTTGAGCGGGCAGGCGAACATGCGCTTGAACGCGCCCTCGCGGCCGTCGCGAGCCTATTCGTGGGCGAACCCGGTTGGAGGCGCTTGGTTGCCGCCGCCCCCTGGTCCACTGGCACCCGCACGTTTGCTGCACTATACACGCGCATCGCGAAGCAATTTCCGCAATCAATCGCGCTCAAGCTGGCCATGCGTGCAGCAGGTCGGCCGCATCTGTTACCGCAGGCCACCTTTGCAAGCGTGGCGCACGCCCTTGAACAAGGTCGGACACAAAAACGGCAACCCTGAACGATTGTGTTAGCGTCCGCACCGGAGTACCTCGGGTGGTTCGCAATGAAGGCGTTTCTCTTTGCGTTTGTTTTGGCCGCGGTCTCGAGCGCGGTACTGACTCCTGTCATCAGGCGGCTCGCGTTGCGGGTGGGCGCGGTCTCGCTTCCGGGCGGTCGCAACGTCAACGTACGGCAGATCCCGCGGCTCGGCGGCATTGCAATCGCGATCGCGTTTTTGATTCCGCTCCTCACGATTCTGCCTGCTGAATCAGTCGTCGCAGCCGCACTGCGCTCCGAATGGAAGCGTGTCACCGGGTTAATGCTCGGAGCCTTCATCATGGCCACCGTCGGCGTGGCGGACGACACTCGAAGCGTCAGAGCGCTTCACAAGCTCGGCTTCCAAGTTGCCGCGGCGGTCATCGCGTTTGCTGCGGGCTTCCGCATCGAAGCGGTATCGATCCCATTTTTTGGCGAACTGTCGATGGGCGTCTTCGCACTACCCATCACGGTTGGCTGGATCGTCGGGGTCATCAATGCCATCAACTTAATTGACGGTCTCGACGGGCTGGCCGCAGGCATCGCGTTCTTTGCGGCGTTTACCAACTTCGTCGTCGCCTACATGGCACACGACACGTTTGTCGCCACGCTCATGGTCACGACCATGGGATCAATCGCGGGCTTCTTGCTCTTCAATTTCAACCCCGCACGCATCTTCATGGGTGACTCGGGGAGTTACTTTTTGGGCTTCGTGCTTGGCACCACTTCGGTCGTCGGTGCCGCCCAGAAGACATCGACAACCGTTTCGATCCTCGTGCCGATGCTCGCGCTGGGAGTGCCGATCTTCGACACCCTCTTCTCAATCATCCGCCGCTTTCTCGAGCGCAGACCCATCTTCTCGGCCGACCGTGGGCACATTCATCATCGATTGCTCGATATGGGACTCACCCATCGACGATCCGTCCTGATTCTTTACGGTGTGAGCTTTATGCTCACGGTCGCAGCGATTGGCGTTTCGCTGGGTCGCAGTTGGCAGGTCGGCGTCGCCCTCACGTGCGCAAGCGTCGTTCTCGTCGCACTGGTACGCTTCGCCGGTTATTTCGAGTACGTGAGCCGCATTCGTCTACGACGGGGGCTTGCAACCGCAAGTGACACCGAGCAGTTTCGCCGCGCAGTTCCCGAAGTGCTTGCCGAACTTTCGAACAGCCACGACGAAAATGCGGTGCTGGGGTCGCTGGCAGGGTTGGCGGCGAGCGGCCTCGTGCTCGACGTTGAGCTCGCCGCGATGGGTGGCGGTGACCCCTTTCAACGCTGGAGCCATCCAACTGAGATCGATCCCGCCGAGGTCGCCAACGTTGAACTCCCGCTCGGCGAAGTGCACAACGCAACCACCATGCTGCGCATCCGTTGGGCCAGTAAATCTGGCCAGGCTTCGCCCGAGTCGAGCATCTTGCTCCAGCTGATCGCCGACGCAACGACCCACGCGCTCAAGCGCGCATCGAGCGCTCTTGTTCGCGCTCCGAGCCGTGCTCCGAGCCAAACGCCTCTGGCACCGCACGCTCTTGCGCCCGTATCGTCGTCCGCCCCGTTAGAAGCTTGATCCAATGTCCAAAGTTGTCCTCGGCATCAATTCGGCCCACGCAGATTCAGCCGCGGTTCTCGTAACCGAAAGAGGCATCGTCGCAGCGATTGCCGAAGAACGATTGAACCGCAAAAAGCACTGTGCGGGCTTTCCTCGCCTCGCGGTCGCCGAAGTGCTTCGCATGGGCGGCATCTCAATCAACGAGGTGACCGACATCGCGGTCGCACGTGATCCGAAAGCGAACCTCGCAGCCAAGGCCGCCTTCGTCGCACGCAACCCACTCAATCATTTGCCCAAGGCGCTTGACCGTTTGCGCGTGCATCGCGAAGTGCGCGGCACAGCAGCGATCATCGCCGAATCGCTCGGCGTCAGCGAAGGCCAAGTGCGCGCAAAGTTCCATGCGGTCGAGCACCACCTCGCGCACATCGCAAGCGCCTATTATTGCTCACCCCTCGATCGCGCAGCCGGCATCAGCCTAGACGGCGCAGGTGACTTCGCGAGCGGCATGATCGCCAGTTGCCGCGGCAACGACATTCGTATCTTACAACGTACACTTTGGCCGCACTCGGCCGGCGTCTACTACACTGCAGTGTGCCAGCTCATCGGCTTCGACCGCTTCGGCGAAGAATACAAAGTAATGGGGCTCTCGGCGTACGGCGTGCCGCGCTACGTGCGCCAAATGCGCGAGTTGATTCGCTACGTGCCGGGCGAGGGCTTCCGCCTCAGCCTCGACTATTTCGAGCATCACAAGTTACAAAGTGCGATCGCGATGAACGCTGCGGACGAGATCGAGCTGCCGCGTCTCTTTTCGCCCGCCATGGAACGCTTGCTCGGCCCGGCAAAAAAGCGCGGAGAACCCCTCGGCGATCGCGAACGCGACATCGCATGCTCAATGCAGATTCACTTCGAAAACGTGTACCTCGACTACGTGGCTGACGCACTCAGGCTCACCGGCGAGAAACACGTCGCGATGGCAGGCGGCTGTGTCCTCAACTCGGTCGCGAACGGCCGCATGCTCACGGAAGGCTGGGTCGACCGCGCGTACTTCCATCCCGCCTCATCGGACGACGGCACGGCAGCAGGCGCTGCCCTCGATGTGTTTCACCAAGGAACCACCAAGCGCACGCCTCCACTGGTGAACGCGTACCTCGGCACCGAGTGGAGCGACGACGAAATCGAAAAGGCGCTTGTCCAATCGGGACTGAGTTATCGAAAACTCGACCGAGAGGCGCTCTTGGAAACCGCCGCAAGCGCGTTGTCGAACGGCAAGATCATGGGCTGGTTCCAAGGTCGCGAAGAGTGGGGCCCACGCGCGCTCGGCAACCGCAGCATTCTCTGTCATCCCGGCTGGCCCGACATGAAGGCGACCTTGAACGCGCGCATCAAGAATCGCGAGCCGTTCCGTCCCTTCGCTCCGGTCATTCGCGAAGAGCGACTCGGCGAGTGCTTTCGTGGTTCGCACGAAGTGCCCTTCATGATCTGCGTCTTTAAGGTTCGCCCTGAATGGAAGGACCGCCTCTCGGCGATCACGCACGAAGACGGCACAGGGCGTGTGCAGACCGTGAGGCGAGAACAGAACGCCCTCTATTACGATTTGCTCGGCGTCTTCGAAAAGAAGACCGGCGTGCCTGTCCTGCTCAACACCTCGTTCAACGAGAACGAACCGATCGTCCACACGCCCGCTCAAGCGATCGACTGCTTCGGTCGGACGCGCATGGACTGCCTCGGCATTGGATCGTTTTTTCTCGAGAAGCCGGTAGAGTAATTAACGCGTGTGCGGAATTGTTGGCCACTTCGCGTTTGACCTCGCAAACGCCAAAAAAGTCGACCTCCTAGCAGGGGTCCGCGCGATGAACCATCGCGGCCCAGACGATCGTGGCACCCTCGACGAAACGCACCGCGGCATCCGTGCCCAGCTCGGACACGTGCGACTCAGCATCATCGACCTCTCGCCGCTCGGGCATCAACCCATGACGAGTGGCAACGGCAACGTAACGATCGTTTACAACGGCGAAATTTATAACCACGTCGAGTTGCGAAGAGAACTCGAAGCGCTAGGCGTGCAGTTCCGCTCGCACAGCGACACCGAAGTGATCATCGCAAGTTACGAGCAGTGGGGCCCATCGTGCGTCTCACGCTTCCGCGGCATGTTCGCGTTTGTCCTGTGGGATCGAGCGCAGCGCCGCATCGTGCTCGCGCGCGATCCGTTTGGCGTCAAGCCGCTTTACTACACACGCAACGGCAGCACGCTCTCGTTCGCCTCAGAGGTGCGCTCGCTCCTTGCCCTTGGTGTGACTTCGCGTCGCCTGTCAAAAGAGGGCCTTGCATCCCACCTCGCGTTCGGCGCGCCCCAAGAACCCCACACGGCCATCCAAGGCGTCTTCGCCCTGCCAGCGGGGACCGTCATGACGGTCAGCCGCGACCAAGCTGAAACGACGTCCTATTTTACGCTTCCACGCGAATCTCGTGACATCCGAGAGCGAGAAGCGAATGAAACGTTAGGCAACCTACTTGACGATGCTATTCGGCTTCGTCTGGTGGCCGACGTCGAAGTCGGAGTCTTCTTATCAGGTGGCATCGACTCGAGCGCCGTGCTTGCGCGCACCGTCGCGCTTGGCGCTAATCCTCGAAGCTTTACGGTCAGCTTCGACGAGAAGCAGTTCGACGAGTGGAACTACGCGAGCGCGGTCGCGAAGCACTTCGGCTGCCCGCACGAACGCATTTTGCTGAAGCCCCAGGCAATGCTCGCCGACATCGGCAACGCGTTTGACAGTCTCGACCAGCCTTCAGGCGACGGCATCAACACCTACTTTGTGTCCCGCGCCGTGCGTGCGGCGGGCCTCAAGGTTGCGCTCTCGGGCATCGGCGGCGACGAGGTTTTCGCCGGCTACCAGAACTTCCGACGCATGCAGTGGCTCGAGCGCCTTCCGTCGCTTCCTGCTGCCAACGCTTTCGGGCTACGCGCAGGCGGCCATGTTGAGCGTGTGCTCGGCCTCATGGGCAGCGGCAACGCAAAGGCGCGCTATCGACACTTGCGATCGATGTTCTCGCCAAGTGAATGCCGGGCGCTTGCACCACAAACGCAAGAACCTTTACTGTCAACTTTCTTGCCTTCATCCGATGCGCTCAGCACATTTTCGCGACTCGAGCTCGATGGGTACCTACGCAACACGCTTCTTCGTGACACCGACGTGATGAGCATGGCCCACAGCCTCGAGGTTCGCGAGCCGCTGCTCGACACCAGGCTTGTCGAGTATGTGCTCACATTGCCTAGCAATCTCAAACTCTCACCAAAGGTGAACAAGCCGCTGCTCGTTGCAGCAACGGGCACACTACCGAAGGCGGCGACGGACCGTCAGAAGATGGGCTTCTCGTTTCCGCTCGAGGCGTGGCTCAAGACCGATCTGCGCGATTGGGCCACCGACTTGGTGCGCGACGAAGCGCGGGCAGAGAAGGCCGGGCTCGACCCGCAGCAATTTGCAACTACGTGGGATCGCTTTCTTGCGGGCAAGCTCACCTTCGCACGCATGTGGACATTGCTCACGTGGCAAGCGTGGTGCACGAAGCACGCGCTATCGTTCTAGGGCGCGAATGGCACGACCACTCAGAATCCTCGAAGTGATCTCCGGCGTCGCGCCTGGCTTCGGCGGTCCGTCAAAGGTCGTGCGCGAAACGTGCGCTGCGCTGGCGAACCTTGGTCACCACGTTGAACTCCTTGCCACCAACGCCGACACGACGGGTTTCTTGGATAGGCCCATCGGGGAGCCACTGTGGGAGGGCACGTACCAGCTCTTCTTGACCCGAGCGCTCGCGCCTCGCAGCCCCCATTGGTCGCCGCAATTCGTCAGCGAACTTGACAAACGCATAGGCAACGTCGACATCGTGCACGTCCACGGGCTCTTCAGCTTTCCCACATCGTTCGCGATGAGGCACCTGCGAAAGCATGGCGTGCCGTACATCGTACGGCCATGCGGGCACCTCGACCACGAGGCGTTGCGGAGTCGCGCGACCCTCAAGCGCCTCTGGTTCGAGGGGATCGACAGGGCCAACATCGACAACGCAGTGTTCATCCAGGCCGCAACGCCGCTCGAAGAACGCGAGATGAGGCAGGTCGGCCCAAAGGCACCTGTGCTTGTGATTCCGCAAGGCGTTGACGTCGAGCAAGTGCCCGGCGCGGCGCGAGTTGTTGAAGGCGAGTACCTCTTGTTTCTGGGCCGCCTGCATCCCATCAAGGGGCTTGACCTTCTGCTCGAAGCGTATGCGCTCGCGCCTTCTTTGCCCCAGCTCGTGATCGCTGGCCCCAGCCTTGATGGCTATCGGGAGCAGCTCGTCGCTACGTCAAAACGCCTTGGCCTAGAGAATAAAGTCCGTTTCATTGACGATGTACAAGGGCCCAAGAAATCCGCGCTCCTGCGTGATTCCCGGACGCTTGTGCTGCCGTCGCTCAGCGAGAATTTCGGTGTCGTCGTTGTCGAAGCCGCAGGCCACGGAACGCCAGTCGTCGTCGCAAACACAGTGGGGATTGCTGAGTTCGTCGAACAGGACGACGCGGGACTCGTTTTTTCGCGCGACGGAAAGCAGCTGTCGCAAGCACTGTTGAAAGTGGTCAACGAACCGAACGACCGTTGGAAGGGCGGCAGCCTTCGCCTCGCGAGTCGCTTTCACTGGAGCGCGACTGCGCTAGTCCTTGAGAGCGCGATGTTGAAGGCTCTTGGGCGAGCGCACGAATCGGTGCCGGACTCATGAAGTTGCTCGTCGTTTCATCGGTAGGAGGCCACCTCACCGAGATCATGCATCTCGCTCCGCTATTTGGGGGGCACGAGGTCATCCTCGTCGTGAACGAAGAAGTTCAGCTTCCTGACTATCCTTTCTCCCGCGTCTATCGCATCGAACACGCTGAGCGCGATTGGAGGCAGATCAAGAACCTCGGGCAGGCACTCGCCATCCTCGAACACGAGAGGCCTGACGTGGTGCTGTCAGCAGGCGCGTCGCCCGCGGTTGTGTTTGCGGTTGCGGCAAAGCTCATCTCGAATGCGCGCGTTGTTTTTCTCGAATCCGCTGCGGCAATCACCGTACCCACACTGACCGGCAAGTTGATGTATCCGCTCGCGGATGAGTTCTACTTTCAATGGCCCGCGCTGAAGAAACACTTCCCGCGCGGCGTGTACTGCCCGGTGGTGTTCGGCGATGGCTAACCCGCATGCGCCACTCCGTGTACTGGTCACCGTCGGCACGGCACTCGATCCGTTCGACCGATTGATCGCGTTCGTCGACACGATGCTTGCGTCGCTTGGTCAGGACGTCGCCGGCCTCTGCCAGTTTGGGCGATGCAGCGCCCGATCCCGCACGCTCGAGAACGTTGCGTTTCTAGACCGCGCGCAGTTTCTCGACGCGATCACTAACGCCGATGTTGTGTTTACAGGTGCCGGCGTAGGAACCCTCTCCATGTGCATCCGAGCTGGCCATCGCCCGGTGGTGCTCCCGCGTAGGCACGACCTTGGCGAGTGCGTGAACGACCATCAGTTCGAGCTGGTCCACGCCCTGACCCAACGCGGAGACATCATTGATGCGACAGAGGCCGACATCGGCGCCATTTTTCTTCGGGCATTAGAAGGCGGCCTTCGCAAGCCATACCGTCAAGATACTTTGTTACTTCCGGCGATCAATTTCTCACGCTCGGCCCGGTATCACGGCCTTCCCACGCAAGCCGTTCGCGCCCTTTCAAAGTGGGTCAGCCCCGATCGCATGCGGATCCGCTGAACGAAAGGGGCAAGCGAAGCATCCAACTTCATGGCGTTTCACAGCCGTGGTATGCCGAAAGCGCAAGGAATGTCGAACCACTCGCTGCCTCCTATCACCTCAATGAGTCCGCCCGATGTGCGCGGGGGTCCACCAGGTTCACCAAGGCCCCAAGAAGAAGCGTCGAATGCTTCGTCCGGGTTGCAGATGCTTCGGGTCGTCCTGAAGAATTGGCCGATCATTGCAGCATGCACGCTTTTAGCGGGCGGAGGCAGCCTCCTTTACGCAAAGTCGCAGCCTCCCATCTTCCAGGCGAGCGCCATGCTGAAGATCGACCCACACGTGCAGCAGCCTCTCGGTGAAAAGACGCAAGGTGTGCTCGAACTCGGCGCAGGGTTCGGCTGGGACACGCGTGACTATTACGAAACGCAGTATCGCCTCATCACGTCCAATCGCATTCTCGGCGCCGTCGTTAAAAACGAAACGCTCAAGCTCACCAAGCGCATCGACGTGAGCGCGCAAAACGCTGGCATCGATCCTCTCGAAGCCGCGATCGGCACGCTGCGCGCTAGGGTTGTCGTCGAGCCAGTCAAATACAGCCGCCTCGTCTTGGTCAAGGTCGAAGACCAAGACCCACGAATGGCCAAGAAGCTCGCCGACGCGATCGCTGAAGCCTACAAGAACAACAACCTCGACTCCGCTCACACATCGTCGACCGAAGCTGTCGACTGGCTCAAAGGACAAGTCGGCACGGTGCGAGGCGACCTCGAGCGCAATGAAAACGCGCTGCATGAGTTCAAGCAGCGGCACGAACTTCCGAGCACGTCGATTAACGAAGCGTCCAACATGGTGCGCCTCGAGATGCAGGCGCACACCGAAGGTCTCAGTCGAACACGATCGCGCAAGCAAGAAATCAGCGCGCGCCACATCGAGCTCTCGAAGATCGCGGACAACGAACCGGACAACATGCCGGCGTCCGAATTGCTCAACAATCTTTACCTTCAGAAATTGCGCGGCGACTACCAAACCGCAATGAAAGAGAAGAAAGAGCTTCTCTCGCGCAAAGACGAAGGTCACCCCGAAGTTCAGGCAGTAAACGAGCGCATCACCGAAACGCGCGCAGCTCTCTTGCGCGAAGTTCGTAACATCAAGGGTGCAGTTGAGCGCGATCTCGCGATCGTGCAGCGGCAAGAGTCAGGTGAACACGGCCTCTTTGAGAGCGCACGCAAGCGAGCCGTTGATCTCAACATGAAAGAGATCGAGTACCGACGACTCGATCGCGCACGCGAGCAAAACGAGAAGCTCTACAGCTTTCTGCTTGAGCGCCTCAAAGACGCCGACCTCGCGCGCATGATGCAGGCGAACAACGTCGACGTGGTCGACTACGCGCCCATTCCTCGCGCCCCGATAAGGCCCCGCGCCTCAGTTGCATTGTCGGTTGGCCTCCTGGTTGGCCTGCTATTCGGCCTCCTACTCGCTTGGGTGCGAGAGCAGCTTGATCGTTCGCTGAAGACCCCTGACGAAGTCGAAGACTACCTCGGTGTGCCGTTCCTCGGGCTCTTGCCAATTCACGAAGAGAGTGGGCGCAGTCACAGCGGGAGTCGCGGCAACGACAAGAAGAAGCGATCACGGCGATCCGAGCTCACCAAGCCGTCTGAGCTTGTGGTGCACGAGCGCCCGCTGAGCAGCGTCGCCGAAGCCGCGCGAACGATTCGCACGAACCTTCTCTTTATGAATCCCGACCACCCGTACCAGGCGGTGCTCGTGTCGAGCGCGGCGCCTTCTGAAGGCAAGACGACCATCGCGTGTAGCTTGGCAATCGCACTCGCTCAGAGCGGGCAGCGCGTTTGCATCATCGACTGCGACTTGCGAAGGCCGCGCCTGCACCGCATCTTCAACCGAAAAGGTGATGCGGGCGTTACGAATGTGGTCGTGGGCGACGCCACGATCGACGAAGTCGCTCAACCAACTGAAATCGACAATTTGTGGGCGATCCCAGCAGGCCCGATCCCTCCGAACCCTGCAGACCTGCTCCACTCTGAACGCTTCCGCAAGTTTCTCCGCGATGTGCGCTCGCGATTTGACCGCGTCATCATCGACAGCCCGCCGCTCGTGGCCGTCACCGATGGCGCCATCATCAGTAAGTTAGTTGACGGTTGCGTGTTCGTGGTGCGTGCCGGCAAAACGGACAAGCACGTCGCAAAGCAGGGCGTGCGCGCGCTAAGAGACGTGTCCGCGCAGGTTGCTGGCGCCGTCCTCAACGCGGTGAACTTCGGCAAGCACGAGTACAGCCGGTACTACCAATATTACGCGTACCGCCAGGACGGCTACAGCCCGGTGGACGATGACTCGCACGACGGCGACGGGCCGAAGAGCGGGACTTCAGATGCTGCTGCTGCAGCGCATTGAATCACGGCTGGGGAAGCTCCGAGGTAATGGCGTCAAGCTTGAGCGCGACCCCGAGGATGACGCCCAACGTGACCGCCTCGCGCAGCGTGTTGAACGACAGCGTAACCATGCCGTGCACAAAGAAGAACACCGCGCTCGCGATCGAGAAAACGCCAAACGCACGCGTGAACGGATCATACGGTTGACGAGAAGAGTGAGTGCTGCGCGAGACGATCATTACGCCCGCGCGGAAGAGCAGCACTAGCGCCACGAGATACGCGACCACCCCAAAAATACCGGACTCCGCGAGCGTGCTGGTCCACACGTTGTGCTTATTTCCGTCCGCTGCAAAATCGCGTCGCTCCCAACCAAAGCCCGAACCGAAGAAAATGTTGCCCGCGAGCCACTCGCGAATTTCATTTTCGGCACCGGGCAACCGAGAGTCGTAGGCGCGGTTCTGCCCAAGCTCACCCGTGTAATTCGGATCGAGCGTCGCCACTCGGTCAGACATGATGTGGAGCAGATCGACATCGAGCAAGGCCGACCCAAGCGCCCCAAAGATCGCCAGCCCAATGGCCAGCAGCGGCACGCCGACGAGAATCAGGCGAAAGAGACTGCGACGCGATGCCGCGGGGACAAGGAAGAGAATCGGTACGACGCCTGCCACGAGCGACACCCAATCGGAGCGACTCAACGTTGCGACCGCTCCGACGAACGCGATCATCAGCGCCAATTCGTCGAGCCTGCGACCCAGCACAACGAGCTTCATCGTGATCGCGTACGTGAGAAATACCGTCGCCAGCAGCGCGGCAAACGTACCGTAGTCAACCGTACGAAGTTGGTTTACGTCCGTGAAGGGCTGCCGCGATTGCCCGCCTTGTCCAAGCACAAAAACAATGACCAACAAACCGCTGCAAGCTCCGGCGACTGCAAACCAACGAAAGAAGATGCGGTAGTCGAAGTCGCGATCAACGATTGCAAACACCGACAACGCACTCAACGGGACGGCGACGAAATTACGCAGCGTGAGCAGAAACTCGTACGTCGCGTTCCCATTCTGAAGCGCCACGATCGTGGCCCCTAGCGTTGCGATCGCGAACGAGGCGAGCAGCACGGGTACCGTTGACGCGTAGGCGCGACCCGTTCGAATGCTGGCGCGCCATAGCCCAACCACAATAAGCGCTAAGAGCGAGGCATCCCACGCGCCGATGGGAAACCCGACGTTCAAGCGATACTCGAGCTGAAGCGTGCCGCCCAAGCAGGACAGCACGATCAAAACGAAACCGAGAAACCGGGGCAACATGGACGGTCTACTTACCTTACCAAGACCTGGAGCAACCAGGGACAGGACCCATGGGAACCATGGTCCTTTGGGTGCCGAAACAGGCCCCTTCATTCGCGAGGACGTTTAGGGCACTTCCAACGTTGAATACCGAGGCAGTGGCGAGTAACCAACCGCATAGCGTATGGCACAGTCTCCCCCCAAACAGCGTGCGGGCGCCTTCATCGCGGCATTCACGCTCGCCTTCGCAGCACTCAACTACGGAGCCAGTCGAGCGGCGGCGGCGCTGCACGCGGCGCGTGACCGCGACCTGATGCTGCTGCGCCACGTTCCAGGAGCGGTGCCCCACTATGACTGGTCGTGCGGTGAAGACTTGGGCAGCGCACTTCCTGCCGTGCCTGACGCGCGCACAGCGCCGCTTGTGCTCATCAGCGGGATGTCTCAAACGTACGCGATCAACGACGTCCATGAAGGCGCCCTTCCCCTCCCCGATCGGCTCGACGCAAGCCTTGCGAGACGCGGTGTGCGCGCCTTCGGACTCGTGGCGCCGAACCTGCAAAACGAAGAAGCCCTCTTGATGCTCGTGGCCATGTTGTCGCGACCCGAAACGAAGCCGCGCGCGTGGCTCTACGGGTTGTGCTTCGACAAGCTGCGCAACGTCGATGTGCGTCCTGCGATGTTGCGCTTCTTGGCTGCCCATCCAGAAGTCCAAACGCACTGGGATCATCTTTGCGACGAAGACACCACTGCGTTTCCTCTCGCATGCGAGCGTATCAAGAGCACAAGCAAACACGCCGCTGAAGAACAGCCGACGACGACGACTGCCATCGGCAAGATCGAGGAAAATACCCGCAACGCGGCGGGCACAGTGATACCGCTCACTCGCGATCGCACTGCCCTCAATGCCGCCGGCCAGACCAAGATCTACGAACTGCGCAACTGGCTCTTGCGCATTCGCACGACGACCGAGCGACCGATTATTCCGGCGCGCTATCAGCTCAACATGGATCTCTTGCGCCTGTCGGTGCGGATCGCAAAACGTAACAATATACGTCCTATTTTCTATATCATCCCGCTGAACCCTGAGGCAAAGGCGCCCTATCGGCCCGAAGAGTATGAGGCGTTCAAGCGCGAAGCCTCAGCGATTGCGCAAGCCGAACAGATTGCCTTCGCAAATCTCGAGAACGCTGTGCCCGAAGGTGAATGGGGGCTCCTTTACGGACAGCCTGACTTCAAACACTTCCGCGAAGCCGGTCATACGCGACTCGCCGAAACGCTCTTGCGTACGTTCGACAGCGAATGGCAGGCACTCGCTCCCGCGCGTGGAAACGTGGGCCCGTGATCTTCTCGAGCTACACTTACGTCGTATTTCTCGCGCTTGCCTGGGGCATTCACACGCTCCTCAGCGCGCGATTTCGAAATGTATTTCTCATTGTTACAAGTTACATTTTCTACGCGACATGGGGGGTCGCAGCCGTACCCGTACTCCTCGCCATCACGTGTGTGACCTACGCGCTTGGTCTTGCGCTCGCGAAGGCGAAAGAGCCTGAACGGTGGCTGCCTTGGAGCGTTGGCCTATTGTTACTGCCACTGCTCTATTTCAAGTACCGCGTGTTCTTGTGGAGCGCCGTTGCGGGAGCGTTTGGCGAAGCGACTCCCGCAGACACTCTGACCGCTTGGGCGCCACTCGGCATTTCGTTTTTTACGTTTCAGGCAATCGCCTACCTCGTCGACGTGAGTACAGGCGAGCCCCCCCTCCGCAAGCTGAGCGAATTCTTTCTCTTCAAGGCGTTCTGGCCCCAGCTCGTGAATGGTCCCATCATCAGGCCCGGCGAGATCGCTGATGCGATCGCGAAACGCGAAACGCCCGATGCCACAAACGTGGTCGAAGCGTGGTCCCGAATTGCACGTGGGCTCTTCAAGAAGGCGGTCATCGCCGACATGCTTGGCCCCTACGTCGAGCTCGTGTTTGCGCCTCACGCGCGCCTTGGAATAACCGACGCCTGGGCAGGCACAATCGGATTCGCGCTGCAAATCTACTTCGACTTCTCGGCCTACTCTGACATCGCCATCGGGTCCGCGTTGCTCTTTGGCTTTCGTTTTCCAGCGAACTTTGCAAGGCCCTACCTCGCGCGTTCGATTCAAGAATTCTGGGAGCGCTGGCACATGTCGCTCTCGCGTTGGATCCGCGACTATGTATTTTCTCCGCTCGCCTTCGCAGCCCGGCGTTCGCGTGGACTCTCGCTCGCGTCCCTTGTGTTCGCCATGGCGCTTTGTGGTCTCTGGCACGGGCCTCGCTGGACCTTCGTCGCGTGGGGCCTCATGCACGGGCTCGCACTGGTCGGTGAGCGTTTGGGAGGTCGCACGCCAGCGAAGTCGACGCCAATTCGTAACTTCGCAGGATGGCTTTCGACGGTGACCCTCTTACTCTTTGGCTGGGTGCTCTTTCGCGCGACGTCGCTCACGCACGCAGGACACATGTTCTCGAGCATGTTCGCCTTTCGCGGGGGACTTCGACCGCAAGCACTTCGTGAGAATGCACTGCTCACAATTGCCGCCGTGGCGACCGCGACTCTTGTAATCGAAATGGTGTTGCCCCGACTTTCGCGACGAAGCGCACAACACCGCGACGCCGTTGGACTATCCATCGTCAAGGGAATTGCCTATGCAACCTTGATCGCTATAACGATCGTGTTCGAATCGAAGTCGACCGCGTTCGTCTATCAACAGTTCTAAGCAGCCGTGCAACCGAGGAAACCGTGGCAGCCGAGGCAGATACGATCACAGACCAATGGCAATCCCTCGCCTCCTCTTCACCTGACCGAGAGGCAATCGTCTTTTTGCGTGCCGATGGCACTGAGCACCGTTGGACCTGGGGTCATCTCTATGCACGCGCGCGGCACTACGCCGCGGCAAGCGAAGCCTCGCAGATCAAACGTGGTGACGTTTGTGCGCTGATGTTCCGGCACCACCCAGAGCTCTACCCGCTCTACATGGGACTCATGTTGCGCGGCGCAATCCCTGCCATCCTCTCGCACCCCAACCCGCGGCTGCACCAAGACAAATTCCGCGATGGCCTGAGTGGCATGGCGCGCAAGTCGGGACTTGTGCATTTGCTCACCGAGCGTGAGTTCGCTCAGACGGTGACACCTGTAGTTGAATCCCACGAAACAACACTTTCATCGTTACATTTTCCGCTCGAATGGCCTAGCTGTGAGCCCTCGCCAATCACGCCCGCCGATAGCGAAGCTCCGTGCCTCTTGCAGCATTCATCGGGCACAACCGGCTTGCAAAAGGCAGTCATGCTTTCGCACGCGACCGTCGCCGATCATGTCGAACGGTACGCAGCAGCTTTGCAGCTAACGGAACGCGACCGTGTGGTCTCCTGGCTACCGCTGTACCATGACATGGGGCTCATCGCCGCGTTTCACCTTCCGCTCGCACTGGGGATTCCAAGCGTGCAACTCGATCCGTTCGAATGGGTGCTCGCACCCGAGTTGCTCTTGCAAGCCATGCATCGCGAGCGCGGCACGGTCGTGTTTCAACCAAACTTTGCGTTCTCCCACCTCGCCCTTCGCGCACACGACGACGAGCTCGAAGGCGTGCGCCTCGATCACGTGCGCGTGTTCGTCAACTGCAGCGAACCTGTGCGCGCACAAACTCACGCACGCTTTGAGGCACGATTCGCAAAGTACGGCGTCAGGCCCGAGATGCTCAGCGCCTGTTACGCGATGGCCGAAACCACGTTCGCCGCAACGCAAACTCGGCCCGGAACAAGAGCGACCGAGCTCTCTGTCGATCGTGAGGCACTTGCGCAAGGGCGAGTTATTCCAAGCGATGACGAGACGGCAACGACGCTCGTGAGCTCTGGCATGCCGATCGCAGACTGCACGGTTCGGGTGATTGACGATGAAGGCAACCCACTTGACGAAGGTCACATAGGCGAGCTTGTGGTGCGATCGCGATCGCTTGCGCTTGGGTATCGCAACGACAGCGAGCGAACTGCGCAGCGGTTCAAAGAGGGTGCATATTACACTGGCGACAGCGGTTTTATATGGAACAATGAATGTTACGTATTGGGCCGCAAGAGTGACCTGCTCATTGTGGCCGGCAAAAATTTGTTCCCTGAGGACATCGAAGCCGTCGTGAGCGAAGTCGCGGGTGTCTTGCCTGGTCGCGTCGTTGCGTTCGGCATCGACGATGAAGCACTCGGCACGCAACAGGTTGCCATCATCGCCGAAACCGAAGTCGCTAAAGAGGCGCACATAGCCCTTGAACTCGCGATCAAACAAGCCGCGCTGGCGATCGACGTCGCAATCCGGCAGGTATTCTTGGCTCCACCGCGGTGGCTCATTAAGAGCAGTGCAGGCAAACCGTCGCGATCGGCCAATCGACAACGCATCGGAGAATTGAAATGAACGAAGAACTTGCAGCCATCATTCGCAAGCACCTGGGCCTCGGTAACTTCCAGCTGCCGCCTGAGATGCAGGCGAGCGAAGTTCCAGGTTGGGATTCGATGCGGCACATCGAAATTCTCACGGCCATCGAAGACGCGTTTGGCATTCGCTTGAAGAACATTGAGGTCCTTCGACTGAAGAACCTCGGCGAGCTCGATAGGCTGGTACGCACCAAGCGTGGAATCGAGTGAGCTACCCACGCACAAACAACGCGTCCGCCTGAAGCGGTCGGCCGTCGTTCGGGTTCGCGAGTTGGTCAAAATTGCCGTGGTACACGAAGCCTCGCGCGCTCAGCATCTGGAAGATGTCGCCGAATAGCGGCTGCCCCTCGTAGAGAGGCGCGAAACTTGTCTCGACCAACACCAACTTTGCGCGGGCAAGTGTCTCTTGGCCACCGAGGATCACTTTGTCCTCGAACCCCTGGACGTCGATCTTAAGTAACAATGGCAGATCTATTTGCAACTCGCGCACTACATCGTCAAGCCGCCTTACCTTAATGCGCTCGATGGTACCGCCCTTTGTGTGCGGAAACGCATCTGTGCACAACGGATCCATCGCGAGTAGCGACGACGCTGGTGAGTACACGCTCCGATGAATGTCTTGTTCGCCTTCGGTCTCGCCAAGGGCACAATTGAACCCGCGGAATGCTGATACAGCGCCCATACGCGATTGAAGGCTTGCGAAACAGTCAGCAAGTGGCTCGAACGAGTAGATGCGCGCCTCAGGAAAGGTCTCGTGGCTCAGCGCAGCAAACTGACCTTCGTTCGCACCGACGTCGATCACCGTTCGGATGCCCATCGACTGCATCCACACGAGTGCTGACGGCGCACCGATGCGCTGCACCTTTAACCCGGCGGCCGAAAACACGCTCTTGACGATCTTGGTGGCTACTTCTCGCATCGGCTTCCTTTCCGGCTAGCGCGCACAACCGCCGTCGCCAACTGTTCTGCACGTGCGGGCCTCGCCGCAATGCAATCGACGCTCGCGTGCTCATCGGCCACGAACCCAGGCTGCGTGCGTCCATTGGCGAGCAGCGTGACGAACTCAGTGTATCCCGCCGCAACCAACACACTTTGCGCGGCATCGAGCGGAAGGCCGCGATGCTTCAGGCACTCGGGATTGACCTCGAACGCAACGATTGGCGCATCTGCGCGCGAAAGCAGCTTCGGGGCACCGGCGAGCACATCGGACTCGAACCCTTCCACATCGATCTTCACGAGATCGACGCGGTCGATGCCCGCGGCATGCAAGTAATCGTCAAGACGCTGAACTTTACACCTGTGTGCAATAGCGTCAGAACGCCCGAGGTCCGTCGCCGAAGCGTGCCCCATCGGCAAATCGCGAAAGCGATAGACGACGAACTCACCCGCGTCCTGGCCGAGCCCCGACTCCACCAGTGTGACCACGTTCTCAACCTCGTTGAGCCCAATCGACTCGCGCGCCATCTCGGCGAACGCTGGCATCGGCTCAAACGCGATGAGCCGACCCGAAGGCCCCACCAGCCGCGCAAACGCAACGGTGTACCAACC
>CAMBEV010000023.1 GCA_945865595.1 Nannocystis exedens
TGCGATTGCGTTCGTTCTCTTGCTCGTTCTCTTCACGCTCGCGATCTCGATGGTTCTGCGTCCACGTGGTCGCAACATGCCGCACGAGCTGTCGTCGCGCGAAGTGGCCGTCAAGTCGCTTTCCTAACCGCCGCGCTGACCGCCGTGGCCGCCCTAACCGCAACCTTGCGCGCATGAACGCTGGCAACCTTCTCGAGGCGCGCGCTCTCATCGCAAGAAAAACGCCGTACCAAGAGGCAGACCTCATCGTTAGCTGGCTTACCGATCACTCGGGCCAGCTGGGGACGATGGCGCGTGGCGCGCGCAAGAGTACGCGCCGATTTACTTCGCTTGAGCCGCTTCACACCTATGCGATTTGTTATACCGAGAGCGCCGCGGGGGGGCTGTCATCGCTCCGCGAGGCACGGCTTGTCACGTTGCGCCCGACGCTCGCTTCGAACCTCGACGCGATGTCGATCGCGGGTCAGGCGATTCGCTGGGTGCGGACGTTGCTCCCACACAAGCAACCCGAGCCGCGTGCGTTTGTCGTGCTCGAACTGCTTCTCGATGCGCTTGAAGCGCGGGGTGAGGAAGGGCGCTCGTTCGCGGAAGGTGAGCTCGCCAAGATGGGCCTCGATCTCCTCAAGATCGCTGGCTACGAGTTGCAATTGGACGCGTGCGTATCGTGCGAGCGCCCGCGTCCGCTCGATCGTTCGGCGTACGTGAGCCTCTTGCGTGGGGGCGTTGTGTGCCGTGCGGGGGGTGGCGGTGAGCGATTGCTCGAACCGCCTGTATTTACCGCACTCGTGGGCCTGTCGCGCGAGGGGACGGCAGAAACGACCGCGGTTCGTGAGTTGGTTCAGCTGATTGACGACGCGGTTGCTGTGCACGCGGTGTAGAGTTGACGGCCGTGACCGCTCAAGTCGCCTGTTTCGGTGAGGCCCTCTGGGACATCTTTGAACTTCCCGGCGGCGACGCGTCCCTTACGCGTTACCAGCGTGTTCTCGGCGGCGCGCCCGCGAACGTTGCGGTGGGGCTCGCGCGGCTCGGCGTGCGTGCGTCGTTGATCGCGGGCGTCGGACGAGACGCGTTTGGCGAGGCGCTCGCAGAGCATCTGCGCGAGGATGGTGTCGATGTGCGCAGCCTCGTCTGGATGAAGCGCCGCACCGGCGTCACGTTCGTTTCTCGCGACGAACAAGGTCAACCGAGTTTCCTATTCTATCGACACGAGACCGCGGACGTGTCGCTGTCCGCTGCCGACATCGTGCCCGCAATGGCCGCTGCGCGTTGGGCGCTCTTGGGCTCGAGCACCATGATGACGCCTGACCTGCGCGCGGCGACGCGTGAATTTATAACGCATGCTGTGGCGAAACGAGCGGCCATCTTTTTCGACCTGAACCTGCGGCCGCACCTTTGGGCAACGCGCAAGGACATGGTGGCGGCGGTCGAAGCGCTTGCGCCGCATGCGTCGGTAATCAAGGCGTCAGCCGATGATCTTGCAGCCCTGGGCACAGAAGGAAAGGCGCTTACCCTTTTGCGAAAGTGCGCACCCGAGGCGACGATCATTGTGACGCGAGGCGAGGGGACGGCGGCTGCGATGGGTGCGTTCGGCGAGGTCGCGCTCGCGGCTCGGCGCGCGCCGTGTGTGGACGCGACTGGGGCAGGCGACGCCTTCATCGCGGGAACGCTGGCAGTGCTCGTGAAGCACAATGCGCGTCCGAAGGTTCGCGTATGGGATAGCAGAGCCCTTTGGGAGCGCGCCCTAGACGTGGGGCACCGCATGGGGCAAAAGGCGGTGAGTCGTGTCGGCGCGGTAACTGGCCTTGTCAGGCTTGAGGCAATTCGTAACCGAGTGAATGCACAATTGCGGTGAACGCCATGAGCGCCATAAATGCCATGAACGATGCACGATTTATCTGCAAAGCCGTCAGGTCGCCCCGAGGAGCGATCGTCAGCGAAATTGACTGGGCTGACGGACATCGCGGTGTCTATCCGCACGAAATTTTGCGCGGCTACTGCCCTTGCGCTGGCTGCCAAGGGCACTCGGGTGAGATTCAGTTCGTGAAACCGAGCAAGATTCAGCTCGAGCTCGAAGACTTGAAACCCGTCGGCAATTACGCGCTCGCGCTCTTTTGGTTCGATGGGCACTCGAGCGGTATCTACAGCTACCGCTACTTGCGTGCGCTTTGCCAATGCGGCGAATGCCGTCCCGGCAGCCCTGCTGAGGCCCACAGCGAAATGCGCAGGATGTGACCCATTCATGGTATCTGGCCGGCATGCGATCCGAGAAGGAATCCGAACCGCGCGTTGTACACGCTGAGTTTGTTGCGGGCTCGGTCACGGCCAAGCAGCTGCCGCCGCCGGTGATGGCTGAGTTCGCCTTCGCGGGTCGGTCAAATGTGGGTAAATCGAGTTTGCTCAACGCTCTTACCCAACGCCTGGGGCTCGTTCGCACCAGCCGTACACCCGGTTGCACGCGGCAGATCAATGTGTTCGTCGCGCGCCTCAACGACGGTTTTGAGGCCCACCTCGTCGACCTGCCCGGCTACGGATTTGCTGCACGTTCAAAAGCCGAGAAGGGCGAATGGGGCCCCATGATCGAAGGCTACCTCGGCACGCGGATGATGCTGCGGGCGCTGTGCATTCTAGTCGATGTGCGCCGCGGTCCCGAGAAAGAAGAACTGCAGTTGATCGACTTCATGCGCACGCGTCGGGTTCAGTCAGCGAAGCCGGTCGAGTTGTTCATCGTCGCAACGAAGATCGACAAGATTCCCGCGAATGAGCGCAAACCGGCGCTCGCTAAGCTCAAGCAGAAAATCGATCTCCCTGTGCTCGGTTTTAGCGGAGAGACCGGTGAGGGGCGCAAAGTTCTCTGGGAGCGATTGAAGAGTGCTGCTCTTTAGTGACGCGGGCCTAACGAAGGTGCGTATTCGCTGGCGCGCGTTTTTGGTAACGTCGCGCACGATGCGTCATCTGCGCTTTGGGTCGTCAGTCGTTGCGGCGCTCCTTGCCAGCGCGCTAGTCACTGCGGGGGCGAGCGCTGCTGAAACGGGCGACGCTCCCGAACGATCAGATGACACTGACGACGATCCCCCGAAGGTGACCATTACGATCGCCGCACACGCCTACACGCTCGCGGAGTGCTTGGCTCGCGCTGATCGCAACGCGCCGCAAATTTGGGCCGCGCGCGGGCGTCTAAAGAACGCGCACGCGCAGCTCGACGAGGCGCGATACACGCCGTGGTTTCAATGGACAGCGAGCATGTCGGGTGGCGTGTCGCCACAGTTCAGCGGCACGGTGCTCTACACATCGAGCCCGGTGACGGTCCGCAACATCACGAACCTGTCGAACCTGGTTCCATTTTTTAGCTTCGATCTCAACGGCTCAGTTCCGCTCTATACCTTTGGCAAAATCACATCGATCAAGGACGCGGCTGCAGGTCAGGTGCGCGTCGTCGAGTGGGATCTTGAAAAGACACGACAGCAGATACGCTTTGACGTGCGCAGGGCCTACTACGGCGTCCTGATCGCGCGCGATGCGAGAGATCTTGTCGACGACGCACTCAAGCGCCTCGACAAGGGTATTCGCGAGCTCAAGCGCAAGGTTGAGAAGGAAGACCCCGGCTTCACCACATTCGATCTGTACAAGCTGCAGGTCTATCGCGAAGAGGTTGCGGCGCGCACAGGTGAGCCGATGAAGGGCGAGCGCTATGCGATGGCGGCACTTCGCTTTCTGACCGGCGTCCAAAGCCAGTTCGAAGTGCCGAATGTGTCGCTCCAGAAACCTGACAAACCGGTGAGGGCGCTCGTCCACTACCTGACAGCGGCGCGCCTCTTTAGCCCAGAGATCAACATGGCTCGCGCGGGCGTCGAGGCTCGTCGGCATGCGCTCTCGTACCAGCGCGCGCGATTGTTCCCTGACATCGGCATCGGTGCGTTCGGCAGCTTTTCTGTAAACCCTGGCGTGACGCCCCAGACGAGCGCGTTCATCTCTGACGGCGCGAATCACTTTTGGTACGGCGCGGGCTTGGGTGCGCGGTGGAACCTCGACCTCTTGCCCCAGCAGGCGCGCATTCACGCGGCGGAGGCGCAGCTCGAAGAAACGCGATCCATCGAGCGTCTCGCGCTAGGTGGAAAGATGGTCGAAGTCGAGCAAGCGTGGGGCTCTGCGGTTGAGGCCAAAACGCGCGAAGAGGCGTGGGAGCGCGCCGAAAAGAAAGGCAAGAAGTGGATCGTCGAAGTGTCCGACGGCATTGACCTCGGCACTGCCGACGAGCGTGCCCTCATTGACGCTCTTCGCGCTTATGGCAACGCGCGCATCAACCACCTGACCGCAATGCTCGATTACAACGTTGCGATGGCGCAACTTGCACAGGCGAGCGGTTGGGACGACGTCGCGCCCTCTGGCCCCGACAGTCAATAGACAGGTAGTCAATAAAAACGACGGTCAATAGTCTGAACTATAGACTGCAGTTTGCCATCGCCAGCATCGCGCCGACCTTGGCGCGCACCACATCAAACTCGCGCAGGGCCATCGCGATCTCTGCTTGCCTCAGCGACGTTGCCGCAGTGACGAGCTCGAGGCTGGTGCCTCTACCTTCTTGAAAGGCGAGCCTCGTGAGGCGATCGGTCTCCCGTGCGAGCGAGCGCGACGTGGTCGACACCTGGAGGGACCGTTCGGCTACCGACACGGAGCGCTGCGCTTGGGCCACTTGGATGACGCCGGTGCGCCGCGCACTCTCGAGAGCCTGCCGCGATTGCTCTGCGAGCGCCCTGTTGGACCGCAGCGACGCGTACTTCAAACCGCCGTCCCAAATCGGAACGGAGAGGACGCCCTGGATGTTCCAAGTCGTGCGCAATTGGGCCCCAACGTCGGCCGTTGTCGTGGAAAGGCCAGACTGCACGCCAAGCGTGGGCAAGAACTGCAGGGTCACATTGTTCGCGTTCCTGTCGGCGACCTTCACGCGCTGTTTGGCAGCTGCGATGTCGGCGCGTTGATCGAGAGACGCGGCCGGGGAACAGACGCTCTTCGCGGACTCAAGAAGGGAATCGAGCGCGATGGATGGCACAACGCCCACCTGCTCCGCGACACCCAACGCAAGCCCCAGTGCTTCACGGGATTGACGAAGTGATTCGTCGCCCGTGATCAGGGTTGTGCGCGCGATTGCGACGTCCTGATCAACGCGAATCACGTCGAGACCGTTCGCTGCGCCCAGTTCATGCTTTCGTTTGGTGAGGGAAAGTCGTTCCAGTGCTTGACGAAGTCCGACGCGATTGAGCTCGGCAACCCGCTCGGCGGTGACGACAGCCACGATCGCGTTTGCGGCTGCCAGCACGAGGGTGCGTTTCATGTCCTCGAGCGAGAGCCTCGACGCCATGGTGCTCTCGCGGCTCGTCCCATAATTGTGCCAATTTGCGGCGGAAATGAGCGGCTGCGAGAGCGAAACCCCCAGACTAAAAATGTCAGACTGAGGCGTCACAATGTCGCGCGTCACGGGGACTGTGATGGCCAGGCCGGTCGCAGGATCGGTGCGTGTTTCTGTGCCGACAACGACGGGGTTGTTCTTCGTGAGGAGGTGATGGGTAAACGTTCCTGTTCCGCTGACTTGCGGCAAAAGAGCAGCGAGGGCGGTGCGGCTAGCCGCTTCGGCACGCAGCACCTCGGCGACGGCAGTTTGCAACGAAGTCGAACGCGCAGCGAGCAATAGGTAAGCCTCTTGCCAATTCTGAAGGACGCGCGCCGGCATCTCGACGCGCTCGAGGCTCTCGTCATTCAAAGTGGACCGAGGAGGGTCTTCAGCATCAGCAAGGGCAGCAGGCGCAGATAAACAGAACGCGAGAACACAAGCGACCTTACGAAGCATGTGCGGACGCTTATCGTGTCTTTCACGCGAGCGCCAAACTTACGCGCGTCCCGTGTACCGGGCATCGGCGGGCTGAAGCGCCAGCTGGCTGCGAAGTTCTTTGAAGTAGCCACGCACGCTTGCGGTGCTTACCCGAAATGACGCTGCGATTTCGGTGGATGAGAGAGGAAGTTCGTTGACGAAAGCGATCGCGGAAGCGACCGCAGCAGCATAAGCGCGAGCATCGGTGTCCTTGGGAGTGTGCGGCAGCGCGAGTGAGAGGGCATCGGTCGCGAGCAACCGCGCTTTGTCACGCTGTGAATCGTCGAATGGCAATCGTACAAGCCCTCGTTCAAGCGATGCCTGCACGGAGTCCTTGATCTTGGTCGCGCTGCTCCGTGGTGCCTTGCGAGGTCTGTTTTCGTTAGCGCGGACGGGAAAAGGGCGTGCGCTTGATTTGTCGCGATTATCAGGCGCGCCTTCCTTGAGCCAACGTGCGAGCGAGTCCATCTCGCGCGTCGTCCCATCCAGCGAGGCCTCGGCAAGGACGGTCTCGGCGGCAGCAATTGCCCCGGTGCGAGCAAGGGCGTGGGCATAGCTGACTGCCACCTCGCGGCTGTCACGAGCTGATGCGTAAGCAAGCTCAAGATACTTGACCGCAGTTGCGGGGTCGTTGAGTGCGACGTCGAGTACATGGCCAAGGTTGTGGGCGTACCAGGGGTTTCGGGGTGCTGCGTCGAGCGCGCGTCGGTATGCGACCGCGGCAAAACGATAGTAACCGAGCAGTGTCTGCGCGAGCCCGAGCGTGGCCCAGGCGCGATCGTCATTGGGAACCGCAGTGAGAATCTTTCTTGCGGTGAGCGAGGCGCGCCATGGCGAGCGCTCGAGGATAACCTCGCTGCTTGCACGGAGCGCAAAGAGCCACGGTTCGCTTCCGGGGGTCGCACAGTGCTCCAGTCGGTGCAGATCGGGCAGCAGTTCAGCCGGATCGAGCGCGCGCTCATAAGTGTCCTCAACACGCGCACGGAGGCGTTCGACCTCAGCCGGAGTCATGCATTTCATCGAGTCTGGGTGTAGCTCCGTTGATCGACCTGCGCAAACTGAGGCGGACGGGAATTTCCGTGCGGCTACTTCTCTACAACGACAGGCTGCCTTTTCCCGGCGCTGGTGAGCGGGATCTCAGCGACTTTTTCGATGCGAAGAGGCACGGAGCCGAAGTGCGCTTCGTGGGTCTTGCGGATCGACGTTTCGGTGCTCGTGGAAAAACGTTCGGTCGGAATCACCCGGACCGTGATGCTCCGATCGCGCGCTTGGACGATCTGAAACTCGCGCACCGTGTCGGCGAGCGACGCGAACATGGCGTTGTAGACGAGGCCACCAATGGCGCGCCCTTCGGCGTCGCGCAGCGTTTCGGTCACACGGCCCTCGACAGACGCAAGCCGCACCAGCGCGCGCCCGCAACTGCAGCGGCCCTCCTTCTTCCAGGTGCCCAGGTCGCCGTTGACGTACCGGATGAACGGCATCGCGTAATTGTGCAAATCGGTGATCACAATTTCGCCCGATTCGCCAGGAGCCGCGGACCGCACGCGACCCGCTTCCTCAACGACTACCTCAAGCAGGATGTTCTCCATCTGCACGTGGAGGCCGTCGTGCGCGCTGCACTCGCTCGCCATGAGCATGACTTCACGCGAGCCGTACGTTTCGAAGATGCCCGACCCAAAAGCCTCAACCATCGCCGCGCGATCGTGCGCGTAGAGTTTCTCGGCGCCGCAAATGACAGGGATATCGCGCCACCGTCGCAACCCACGGGCGTTGATGAACCGCGCCAGGTCGCCGCCAGCCTGCGCGTAGCAGATGATGTTTTCGGGCCGGTGCGACACGATCGCGTCGACAACGCGGAGCAAATCTGCGTCTCCGCGCAGTGTCGAAGGCAGGACGACCTCACGGCGGATGCGATGGTCGACGTCGACCTTGATGCGCTTGTGGACTGGCGGCTTGGGAAAGACGGGCGCTCCCCAAAAGTGTAGTGAACGGCTGCCCTGCTGGTAGCCGGCCCAGCCGTAGCCACGGAGGCGTATCGCTTGCCGCCAGTACTCGCTCTCCCATTCGTAACCGAATGTGAGCGGTGTTCCGGTCGACCCACTCGTTCCCTTCTTGATGACAGGCGCGGGGCCAATCTCGCTCACGCGCGAATCAGGATTCTCGGATGCCTCTGGGCGCCGCACGAGCGGCAGCAGCATCACGTCGTCGAGCGACCTGAGATCGCCTGGCTCAAGGCCCGCCCGCTTCATGCGATCGCGATAAAACGGCACATGCGCGCATGAGTGGTCAAGCAGTGCCCTGAATGCACGGGTTTGTATCGCCGTGAGTTCGTCATGGGAGAGCCACTCCGTTCGCTCGAGTTCTGCAACTCGCGAAAGGGTCGGGCGCTTGCGCAGCCGTGTCTCCCAAAGGGGATTCAAAAAGCGACGAAAGATAGAACCGTAAATATTCATGACTACCACTTGCCGCTCGCGAGAGATGTGACGCACTCACGCGCCGAGTTCGCGGGCCTAAAGCCGAGCTGATCGCGTGCGCGCCGATCGTCAACCATGCAGACGAATCGAATGTGATCGAGCTCTGGTGGTGGAAACGTGGTGAGGCGAAAGTTCCACATCTGCTCCAGAATCGGCCGTGCGAGGGCGTGCGGAATCGCGACGGTCGGCCGGCCGGTAAGGGCAACGAGTCGAGACAAGGGAAGCGGCTCCGTGCCAGCGAGGTTAAAGATCCCGCGCGTGTTCGGTTCCAGTGCACGCACGATTGAGGCCACAACATCGTCTTCGTGGATGATCTGAACCATGGGGTCGAATCCCATCACCGTGGGGATCGTTGAGAGGCGCAGGAAATTGGAGGCCGCGTTGCGGACGGTTCCTACGATGTGTACGGGTCTCAGAACGACGGTTTCCGTGGCAGGCAATTTCCAAAAAAAACTCTGCGCGAGCATGTCGACCTCGATGAGATCGCGAATATCGCTGAAGTTCTGACCACCAAGCAGCGGAGCGTCCTCCGTGAGAAACTGCGCGTTGCCAGCCTGTGGTCCGTAGGCGTTCGCGCTCGAAAGAACGACAAGCTTGGGCACCTCGAACTGCGAAATATAGTCAAGAAGCTTGCCAAAGCCTGCAACGTTCCAGGAATGATGCTCTGCGGCCGAGGCGCGGGGATCGTGCATGATGCCAAGGTGCACAACGGCGTCGATCTTGAAGTTCCGAAAGACGTCCTTCAGCTTCTTGCGGCGCATGTCGAGCTGCTCGTGCATGACGTCCTTTGGCTTGTCAGCGAACGGGCGTCGATCAACGCCGACCACGCGGACGTTACGGTGCAGCACCCGCACGAGGCGCTTGCCAAGGCGGCCGCAGACGCCGGTTACGAGGACCGTCGTCTTGTCAGGGGAGGGAAGGGCGCGTGATGGCTTGGCGCGAGGTTGCATCGTGGCTCACCAGAAGATGTGTTTGCGTTCTTTTGTGCCGCGATTGAGCATGGATTGGATGGTCTGCCGTACAGCCTGGACCTTCTCTTCGATGACGCTGTCGTCATCGTCCGGGTCTCCCTGAAACGTGAGTGGTTCGCCGAAATAAATGCGATAGCGTGTCGGTAAAGGAAGTTGACCCCCTGGAACGAACCACTGAGGGATTACCGGAAACGCGGGCATGCGGAACAGCTTTGCGAAGCGCTCAACGTTCGCCACGCTGATGTACTGCTCTTCGGCTCCAACGACCGCGACCGGGACAATGGGTGTTTGCGTTTCAATAGCGAGGCGCATGAAGCCAAGGCCGAAGTCGGTCAATTGATAACGCTGGTCGAAGGGTTTGGAAATCCCGCGTGAGCCTTCCGGAAAGACGAGCAGCGCCTCTCCTTGCTCGAGCAGTCGACGGGCGTTTTCGGGCACGCCGGTGACCTGCCCGACGCGTGAGAAAAACAGCGAGACGAAAGGTAAGCTGCTTGCCCATTTCTCAACCATGGCGCGAACGATGCGCGGTGGCTCGGCGTCCATGAACATCGAGGCGCCAATCATCATGCCGTCGATGGGAATCTGGCCTGAGTGATTCGAGATGACGAGCATGCGGCCCTTCGGCACGTTCTCGATCCCGAAGACCTCAGAGCGGAAATAGTGTCGGTGCATCCACGCGACCCACAGGAGGGCGTACTTGGCGAACTGCGGGTCGAGGCCAAACGGATCAACCCCTGTCTCGCCGAGTTGAAGCGGAACGCGCGCAACCCGGGCGGCGTAGGTCTCGCCGAGAAGGCTCTCGAGGGTTTCGTCGGCTGCAAGCGTGAAGTTCGGCGCGCGTCCCACTCTGGCGAGTATCGCACTGTCAACTCGTGGCGCTGCGAGAAAAACGTGTTGCGACTCGATCCCGGCGATCAGATAGCCTCCGTTTGCGAGATGAAAGCAGGTTCGGACGCCCTCGTGCCGCCAAGGCTTCAACCTGGCGATCGAATCGCGGTCGTTGCCCCGTCCAGCCGTCTCCCGCGCGCTCGATTTCTCGCGGGTCTCGCGTGGTTGCGCGACCGGTATCGTGTGGAAATTGCGACGAATGTGTTCGCGCGAAAAGGATACCTAGCCGGTGACGATGCAACGCGACTCGAGTCGCTGAGCTCGAGCATGCGCGACCCGAACGTGCGGGCGATTATTGCCGGCCGTGGCGGCTACGGTGCCACGCGCATCGTTTCGCAGCTGCCGTGGGCTGAGTGGGCGCGGCGCCCATCGTGGCTGGTCGGCTTCAGTGACATCACCGCGTTTCACATCGAGGCGCAGAATCTGGGAATTGCGAGCTTGCATGCTCCGAACGTCACGGGGCTTGCGGTCGGATGCCCGATGGACCGGTTGCGTTTGATGCGCGCATTAGAAGGGGGATCCCTGCCTGCGTGGACCTCACTCGTCCCGCTCCGGAAAGGGGACGCGGAGGGGTGCCTTGTGGGAGGGAACCTCTCGCTCGTCTTCACACAAGTAGCGTCAGGAAGATTGACCGATTGCGATGGCGCGATCGTCATGCTCGAAGACGTCACCGAAAAGCCCTACCAGATTGACCGCATGCTCGACGCGCTTTGCCAACGAGGCTTGTTTCGACGCGCAGAGGCCATTGTCTTTGGTGAGTTCACGCAATGTCCGCCAGGGCCCGATGGCGTTACCGTGGACGACGTCATCGCAGAGTTCAGCGAGAAGGTGACATGTCCAGTCTATCGCGGAGCGCCCTTTGGTCACGGTGGGAGGAACGAGGCGATGGTCCTCGGGGTGAGAGCGCGCGTGATTGCGGATGCGCTACACTTTGGCAGCATCTCCTGAGCAAGGTCAGGTTCGCGGAAGCGGGGGCGGAACCGTAGAGCGCGGGCGCACTTCTTCCAGTTCGCGCTCGTCGACTTCCGATAGCTCGTCAACTTCCATGACGACATCGTCCGCCTCAAGGTCCAGATCGATCGCGGGCGTGCTGATGTTGTCCGCCATGAGTGTTGCCGATGGCGCCTCGTCGTCTTCGAAAAGGTCCTCGTCTTCGAGGAGTTCGATGGGCTGAGCCACATCATCTGCCGCCTCGAGCTCTCGAGCGGCTTGAAGCGCCTGCCGAAGACGCTCGATTTCGTGCGCAGCCTCTTCGTCGCCTGGCACGTAGCGATTGACGCGACGCCATGCCTCGATGGCTTCCTGGGGGTCGGAGGTCTTCGAGCGCAAGGTCGCTACCCGCCGAGCGAGATGGGTGCGTGCGTCACCTTCACGCAGCCGTATGAGCTGTCGCTCGAGGAGGCCGACCAAGCGAGGAGCCTCGCCGCGGCGCTCGAGATCGAGTGCGAACGCTTGCTCGATTGTAGCGTCGTGCGGTGCGAGCTCATATCGGGCCTCTAGCGCGCGGCTCGCGTCGTCGGGTTGACCGTTTTCGAGCCAGCGATCGTACGCAAACGCGAGCAATCTCTGACGCGCACGTACGTCCTCGGCCGTTTCTGCCGCACGGCTTGCGATTACGGCGGCGCTCACGCTTGATTCGGCTACTTCGTCGAGCACCTCAACGGCACGGTCGCTCGGATCGAGCGCGAGAGCGCGCGCGATGAGCCCCTCGGCCTGTTCGCGGTCATTGAGCGTGGAGAGTGCGAGCGAAGCTGCAAACGTCAACGCGCTTGACGTATCGCGATCGGAGGCGTCCTCGCACGCTGCGGTCGTGAATCGTGCCAAGAGCAGTCGTGAAACGCCCTCGCCAACTTCGCGACCGTCACGAGAAGCCTCTGCGGCATAGCGCAGAGCAAGTTCGATTTGCCGCTCCGCAAGTGCCAGGTCTACGTGCCCAGATGCCAACAGCCCCGATGGAATCGATCCATCGATGACTCGCCGCGCGCCGTCTTGGTCGCCCGACGCCAGTGAATGCATTGCCCAGTCAACGGCTACGACCCATCGTTCAGTTGGTTGACTGCGAGCGAGTTGTCGCTGCATGAGCGCGGTAAGGGAAGCGCCCTCGAGCTTACTGAGCCGCTCAATCAGCGGCTTTGCCGTTGCCCATAGGAGGTTCGTCAGTCCGAGCTCGCCATGTGCGAGTGCCTCCTCTCCGTCAACGAACGCTGAACGAACTTCCGCCTGGCGTACATATTCAGCGGGTCGCTCGACGCTTTCGGTGTGCGCCAGCTGCCAGTCGTGCGCAACGCCGAGTGTGTCGTAGTCGTGCGCCTCGACGGCGACCGCCTCGACTGTGGTTGCAAGCGAGTGGGTCGCAAAGTTCGACCCGAGCAGATGTGTTCCGAGCGCGAGCGCATCGCTGACGCGGGATATCTTGAGCCAACGCTCAACCGCCGAAGAAAGCTGATCGAAACGGTCTTGGGCGTCAGGCGCGTCGCGCCACCACTCAACGATCTGGTTGCCCACGACGCCGCCACAGCCCAGGTGATCGCCAAGGCGAGCGTACGCATCGCGGGTCGCTGGGTCACCGTCTGCCCCTGCGCTAGCAAGGAGAGCCATTGCCGCTTCGGCACGGCCAAGCCGTTCGAGTGCCGCCGCGAGTTCGAGGACAGCGCTCTGGTTTTTGGCTTGGCCTTCGAGCTGCCGCTCAAGCAGAAGCGCGAGGCTCTCGTCGTCGTTCGCCTTGCGGGCGAGCGTGGTCGCCCGTTCAAGCGAGGCCTCGCCGAGCGTGTCGAGTGGCGCTCCCGAGACAAGCGATCGAAGCGCGCCTACGCAATCGCCCAGTCGTTCGAGCGTAGTGCTGAGGTGGACCCGCGTGTCGGCATCGCCATAGCCGCTGTCGAGAATGGTCTGCAGGGAGAGTGCGACGTCATGGTCGTCGTTGAGTTTGGTGCCGAGCTCAACGAGCTTGTTCAGCCATTCGTGGGTTGGCCCGGAGAGATCGACAAGTTTCTTGATGATGCTGCGCGCTGCCGCAAAGTCGCCTGCGCGCTCGAGCAGACTGCCTTCGCGGAGTAACAGCATCGACGCTTGGTCGCGGTCGAGCGTGGTTGAAGCCTCTCGGGATGCGGCGACAAATCGTGCAGCATCCACCCAATCGCTTCGCATCTCGGCGTCGTCAGCAAGCCACGCCAGCGCTTCGCGATCGTCCTGGCGGAGGTCGAGAACCTCACGCCACGTCGCGCGCGTATCGTTGGAAGAAAAGTGCCTCTCTTCAATGTGAGCCACTTTCTTCAGTAACTTGACGGCCGCGTCGCCGCCTCGGATGCGCGCCTGGCTTCGAAGCAGCGCAACAAGCGCTGGGTAGCGCTCGCGTGTTTCGTAACCAACAGCGAGCAGTTTCGCTGCAGCCTCGTGGCGATCGTCGCTTGCGACGATCGGCTCGAGAAGGGCGATCGCTTCGTCGAGTCTTCCGGCACGCGACCAATGCTCGGCGGCACGGTAGTTGTGGCTTGCCGCTGCGGCCTGATCGACCGCCGCCTGCGCTTCGGCGGCCTGCGCTTCGGCCGCCTGCGCTGCGCGTCCCCACGACTCGGCTGCGATGAACGCGCGCTCGGCCCGGTCAACCCTTGTGGCGCTCGGCGCAAATTCATGCGCAGCAAAGTGTGCTTCAGCGGCTTCGCGCGTATCGCCTCGTCCCTCGAGAGCCGCGGCGCGGGCGTCCGCCACCTGCGCCCTTTCGTCGGGTGAAGTTGCCAGTGACGCGGCCGATGTGGCGAGCTCAAGCGCGCGGTCCCAAAGCGTCGCGCCGAGCAACGCGTCGATCGCGTTCAAGCTGTGTGTAAGCTGCTCAGGCGCAATACGCGCAATGCGCTCGAGCGCATCTGCCGCACCGATCGGATCTTGGCGCTTGTCGCGGTGAAGCTCGACGACGAGACCTTCGAGCTCGATTTTTCTTGCGGTGTCTGTCTCGGCCAGCGCCTCTTGCTGGTACAGGTTTGCGAGATCGTCGAAACGATCGGTACGCTCCAGCATTCGAACGAGGTTTGCACGCGCAACGAGGTCGCGCCGATCGAGCGAAAGGAGCTGCTTCAATGCGGAGACCGCGCCGTTCACGTCGCGCAGCGACAGCTCGCACAGGCTCGAAAGTTCGCGTAGGCGCTCCTTGCGACGCTCGAGCGTCTCAGCGCCTTGCATTGCCCGAACGGCTTGGGTGATCACATCACGCAGCCTTGCGTAATCACGGCGGCTGCGGAGTTCGTCCTCAACCCACACGAGCGCCTCCGGATGCGCGGCGTCGAATTCGAGGACAGCCAAATAACGGTCGAGTGCCTCATCTCTCTGTCCGCCGCGTACAAGTTCACTTGCTTGACGAAGATCGTTCTGAAGCGCGTGCTGGCCCGTGCGAGGAACACTCTTCGTCTTTGACCGCGCTGTGTCCGCGAGAGGTCCGTTGGGATTGACCTCGAGGTACGCCAGCGATCGCTCCGCAACGCTTTCGGTGACCCCGCCTGCGTCGGCGTAGTGCACCAACAACTGAAGCGCGCGGTCGTTCCCGGGTTCGAGTGCGAGAGCGCCACTCGCATAGGCGATGCCGTGGTCGCCCGGATAGGTTTCCGCAAGTTCAACAAGCAGCGTTGTCGCGCGCAAACGCGTGCTTTCTGCAACCGGTGAGCCGCCCTCAAGGCTTTCAAGGACCAACGACGAGAACTCTTGCTTCAGGGCGTCGTCGTCGGGATCGATGTTGCGAGCCTGCTCGAGCGCTCGAAGGCCTCCGGCGATGTCGCCAAGTTGGCGCCTCACCGCCGATTCGTCACGCAGCAAGATCACTTTGCGCGAGAGGTCCGTTTCGAGCCAGAGCTCAGCTTCATAGAGCGGAAGTGCTTCTGCGAATTGTCCAAGTTCTTTACAAAGTTCACGCGCGCGGTAGATCGCCAAGCGGCTTGACGAATCGACTTCGATGGCGCGACGGAAATTTTCGAGTGCCTTCCTGTTGTTGCCAAGTTTGTCGGCCCACAGCTCGCCAAGCTCTTCGTGCATCCGCGCAAGCTCGTCGCGATAGTGGGGATGCTGAGGGAGAAGCGAGATGTACGCGCGCGCCCGATGTTCGAGCAGTGCAACAAGGGCACGATTGTCGCCGCGCTCGCGATAGAGCTGGGCGAGGCGCGACGAGGCAAGGGGATGCGTCGGGTCGCGCTCGATCGCGAGCATCAGCAGGGTCGCTGCGCGCCTCGGATCAGAGAGCGACGTGGACCATACGTTCGCGGCTTCGCTTAACCAGTGACCGGCAACTGCTGGGTCTGAGGTGCGCTCACCGACCCGTTCAAGCAAGTTGGCGTAAGCGACCGGGTCGTTTGCACCGTGCGCGTGGGCGTGGGCCAGCGCTTGCTCATCGTGGGGGTTGCGAACCAGACGATCAGCGAGTGAATCCATCTCGCTCAACTCCATGTGGGGCACCACGCTACAGCTCGAAGGCCGCGGAAGGCAACGCGAGACTTCGCTATTCGAAGCGTTCGTAGGTCGGTTTTCTGAGGTTGCTCGGCGGCACCGGCGTCGTCGCCTCTGACTGCGCCTCTGACTGCGCACGGGGGTCAGTGCGCACCGACTTCGCCTCAGTCACGCTGCGTGAGGGCCCTACCGGACGGGCTGGCTTGCGTGGCTGCTTCAGCGCAGTCAGCGCCTTCGCGGTGTCGCCGCTCTCGACGGGCGGTGGGTCAGGTGAATTGACGATCGGCGCGGGCTGCACCCGCGGTGCGGCGACGGTCGGGGCGCCTACAGGTGGAACTCCGGCGGGTCTCGAAGGAACGAGCAGGTTGGCGCCAGCGACGAGGGTGCCAACCAGCAGGGCGATGCCCGCGGCCACGAGGGCCGTCGTGCGCTTGGTCCAATCAATGACTTCGGTGCTCGATGTCACCGGAGGGAAGCTGGGCGGGTGCGACCGAGGGGCCGCGCGATCACCTGAAAGGGGCGCATCGGGATCGTTTGCGGCCTCAAGGAGCAGGCGGGTAAACGCGCTTGCCGTCGCCGGCCGATCGGCGGGTCGTTTCGCGAGCGATTGCATCACGAGCTGTTCGAGGGCGTCGCTCAGTGAAACACCCAACGACGACGGTGTCGGTGGCACGGTCTTAATGTGATGGGCCATCACCAGAATTGCGTCGTCATCGGTGAACGGCGGATGCCCCACGAGCATGTGGTAGAGCATGACGCCCAACGAGTAGAGGTCGCTGCGCGTATCGAGTTGACGACCTCGCGCCTGCTCGGGCGACATGTATCGCGGTGTTCCGAAGACGGTCCCGGCAGCGGTTTCAATCGGGCTCATACGTTGCTGTTCGTCGTGGAGGACCTTTGCGATTCCGAAGTCAAGAACCTTGACAACTTCACGATTCGAACCGTCGCGCGAGAGCGAAAAAAACAGGTTATCGGGCTTCAGGTCGCGATGGATGATGCCCTTTTTGTGAGCTTCTGCGAGGGAGCTCAGCACCTGGAGCGCAACCGACACCGCTTCGCTCGGACGAAATGCGCCGATGCGCTTGAGGCGTGCGCCGAGCGATTCACCGTCGAGCGCTTCCATGGCGAGAAAGAGCTCGCCCGATTCGGACTCGCCGAAGTCGTAAACCGTGACGGTGTGCTCAGAGAAGAGCGAACTGGTCGCTTGCGCCTCACGAAGAAACCGCGCCTTGCTCTCAGCGTTCACCGCGTGGTCGCGATGGAGAATCTTGAATGCGACCTCGCGGCGCATGGGCAGCTGGTGCGCGCGGTAAACCGTCCCCATCGAACCGGCACCTAGGCAGTCGCGCACCACGTAACGGCCGGCGATCGTGCGCCCCATCATGGGGTCGGGCGCATCGGGCATGCCGTCCATGGCGTCGGGCATCCCCTTCAGCCGAGTCTCGCTCGGATGCCGGGCGTCGGGCATCCTCTCCCGCACTTCACGCAGTTCACCCAGCGGCTCAGCAGCACGCATGCTCGCACGGGTGGAGGTGGAAGGTGGGTAGGAAACCGACACGGGGGGCAGTCCATGGATCGTGGCGCCTGGAGATGCAAGGGCCGGCGGGCCCTAACTAAACGAGGCGCTCACTTTTGTTTCATTTTAATGGGAGGACGTTGCGCGGGTCGCACACAACGGTGCACTCGTTGGCAACCAGCTTGTAGCCCGGTTCGTTCCGGATGTTAACTGTCGCGCGAACGCGTCGCGCTTCAAGGTGAAGGTGCACAAGTTCAGGCGACCCCGTGTCGCCGACGGTGCCTACGAGATCGCCGGATGCGAGGTGGGCGCCTTTGGCAAGACCCATTGCGGGGGCATCAAGATGGCCAAATAGTAGCACATATTCGCGCACTTGCCCGCCTTCGCGCAATGCATGCAATGTGATGACTGTCCGGCCGAAGAGATCGCCGACGAAGAGAACCTCGGCGTCGCCCTCTTGATGCTCGAGAGGCACCATCACGATCGGTGCCCCCTTTTTTTGCGGCAAATCGACCCCGCCGTGCCCGACGTGGCTCAGGGTTGGTCCCCGTCGCTGACGCTCGTTTGGCTGATCGAGGTCGTAGCCGCTGATCACCGAGTGGCCGCCCGGCATCCCAGGCGCGATGGGGTAGCGGTAGAGATCGTAGTCGACCGGTCGCTCTGGCAGCCTCGGGATCTGATCGTAGCGCACCCACTGCCCGCGGCGATCGCGATGGGCGTTGGCGACGTCAGTGAGCTCCGGGCCTTCTTGGCCTTCGAGGGGCAGGGGCACGCAAACGTCCCCGTCCGCGAGCCAGCCTTCAGGGCATGGTGTGGGTTCGACGCGCCCAGGGATTGCCGCCCAGCGTGCTGTCGCGTTCGCCGGTCCGCGCGAGGCCGCCCCGACGGTCATGCTGCCGAGCGCAAGGAGAGCGATGGCTTCGAGTCGCATGGCCATGCAAGCCTGACAGCAACCGGTAGCGCCTGTCCATTCCGCTTCCACTCTCGGTGGCTCCATTGTTCGTGGTTGCGCGCTGGCGTCGTCGCGCCTAAGTGCCCGGGCCATGAGTGCAGTGGCAATTTCCGGGCTGATCGATCAATTGTTTAGCGCCTCGCGTCAGGGGCGCGACGCGCAGTCGAAGTTGGCCGATCAACCTGAAGACCTCGTAGTGGAACAGCTTGCGATGCGCACCACGGGGGTCCTTGGTAAGGGTGGCGAGGATGAGGCCATCATCCTGTCGTGCATCGCCGAGGCGCTGGGTCAGTTCGAGGGCGGGCCGAAGATCGTCGACACGCTCATCGCGATACTCGGAAGCGATGAACCTGAAGCGCGGTTTTCCGCCGGCGAGGTGCTCGAGGAGCTCGTCTATTCGCGCTTCAAAGACGTTGCGCTTGGGGTTGACCGAGCGCTCGAGCGGCTGCCCAACGGCAACCCCGCGCTCACGGAACTTCCGTACCTTCTCGCTGAGGTCCCCGAACCCGGAGTCGTCAAGTTGCTTGGCAAATTTCTGCGGCATAGTGATGCCGAAGCGGTTGCCGCGGCCATTGCAGCCGCAGCAGCTGCCGGCGACCCCGCGCTTCTTCCCGAAATCGAAAAGTTGCTTACCGATGGCCGCACCGTGCAACTCGACGACGAAGAAGAAGAGTCCACCGGACAGGTCACGCTTGGTGAGCTTGCATCCGAGGCAAAGGAACTGCTTTCGGCCGCAGCTTCGCAAGCCGAGTGAGAACCGTGTAGTGTAGGGAGCAGCGTGGACGTCCAGTGCGAGCGTTGCAATACCCGTTACGAATTCGACGACGCGCTCGTGAGCGCGCGCGGCACGAAGGTTCGTTGCACGCAGTGCGGGCATCAGTTTCGCCTCCAGCCAAGTTCGGTCGCGTCCGATCGGTGGCAGGTGATTCGCGAGTCGCTGCCGCCGGTGGAATTCGGTTCGCTGCGTGAGTTGCATCAAGCGATACGCCAAGGGCAGGTGTCACGTCGCGACCGCCTGGTGCGGGACGGCCGCGAGCGGGTGATCGGGGAGATCGCAGAGCTGGCGACGTTCTTCGCGATTGCATCCTCACCGCCTCCAAAGAATGTTCCCACCGTCCCGCCACCTCCGCCGCGCACTCGGACGCCCTCGGTACTTCCGCCGGTCGCGCTGCCGGTCACGCCCCGAGGGCCGTCGCTGAAGCCGCTTGTGGCGCCACCGCCCGGGCTGCCGCGGGACTGGGTTACTCCGCCCCCGCCTGCCGCCGCTTCGGGCCTCATCCTGTCGTCCCCGATGCCGCCGCCGATTCGCGCGAGCGTGTACTCCGATCGACCGAGTGCGGTTGATGATCTCGGCGGGTCCCGACGGAGTATCGGTGGCTGGGTGATCGCCAGCGTGCTTCTGCTCGGTGCAGGTGTGGCGGGCGCGCTTGTGCTTCGCGCGCACTCGGCCAAAGCTATCGATGCGCCTTTGGTCGCGCCATCGGCTGACGCGGAGCCCATCGAGAGACTCCTTCGCGCAGGGCGCCTAAACGAGGCACGCGCAGCGCTGGCGACCGCCGCGAATCAAGACGCGCAGGCGATGGTGACCTTGCGGGCACGCGTCCTGACGGCGATTGCGGATGAGCAGTGGTTGCTCGGTCGCCTTGATCCTTCAACCCGATCCGCGACCGCATCGCGCGACGCGAGCGCAGCGACCCTCAAGGCTTTTGCGCTGGCGCCCGAAGCTCCCGATGTGGTGCGTGCGCGAATCGATACGCTGCGCATTCTCGGCGAGCTCACCGCGGCGCGCGCGCTTGTCGAGAAG
>CAMBEV010000024.1 GCA_945865595.1 Nannocystis exedens
TTCTCACTGTGGCCAGGCACGTCGCGTTCAATGGCCACGATCGTAGGCGGTCAACTTTCTGGACTATCGACAGCCACCGCTGCCGAGTTCTCGTTCTTGCTCGCGATCCCCACACTCGGTGCCGCGACGGTGTTCGATCTGGTCAAACACGGCCACGAAATCGCCGCAGCCCCCGGAGGCGCGATCGCCCTTGCCGTGAGCATGAGCATGTCGTTCGCGGTCGCGCTGCTCGTCATCGCGGGGTTCATCTCGTATCTCAAGCGGTTCGGGCTCGCACCGTTTGGGTGGTATCGCATTGCGCTGGGCGTCGTGGTGGTCGCCCTCGTGCTTCGCAGTGGCCATGCGTGAACCCCAAAGTCGGGTAGCCTCCCATGCAATGAACCACTTTGCTCCGCCCAGCCCACGCGCCAAGGCTCCGTCGCGGTGGATCGCGCTCGCGTGCAACGTGGGACTCATGCTGATGCTCGCGTTGGCATTCGGCGGGTGGTTCACGTACGGGTGCCAACCCAACCACCTCCACGAGGCCGTCGGAACTGGGCTCGCCATTGTCACGGGGCTCTTGTGCCTCGCCATGACCCTCGTCGGCTCGTTCGTCTTTTTCAAGCACCTGCGCCGCGATAGCTCTGCTGCCAACATGCTCGGGCTCGCGGCGACCGTCATCGTCGGCTTGGTCAGCACAATGGGAACGCCTCTCTTGTGGTTCATGTCAGGCTTGGGCAGGGTCAACCTCGGTGGCTTCGGAGGATGGGGAAGGCCATTGCGCATCGGCCAGCGCACGATCACTCCCGACGTGAAGGTGAGCTCGGAGTGGGCAAAGGGCCCCCGTCCCAATGTCAATGGTCTTGACAACGTAACGCGCGCCATCCTTCGCGACCTGTGGCTTCACGACGCTCGCAAAGAGCACGCGAGTGTTCCCGCATTCGGCCAAGTCGCATGGCAGCTCCTCGCGCTGGGTGCGCCCTCCGACCTCGTGCGACGCGCTCACGTCGCTTGCCTTCAAGAAATCGATCATGCCGAGCGGTGTTTCGCGCTCGCGTCCGCCTACGCAGGGCAAGACCTCGGCGTGCAGGCGATGCCGGCGCTCTTTGCCGGTGGTGCTGAGCTGCCCAAAGACCGGTCACGCGCGCTCATCAAGGTCGCGACCGAGGCGCTTATCGATGGCGCGCTGCTTGAGGACTACAACGCCGAGCTCGCGAGAACGGCGCTCGACGACGTGCGAGATCCCGCTGCGCGCGAAGCGCTCATTCGCATCGTGGAAGACGAAGCCGAACACGCGGCCCTTGCGTGGGCCATCATTGCATTCTGCATTGCCGAGGGTGGGGCTCCCGTGTCGAAGGCGCTTTCGGAAACGTTCGCGCGCTTCGGCGATGAAGCCACATCACTCTACGACCCTGCCCTCACAAGGCGAGTTGACGCACTCGCAGACAAGTCGCCCCTCTATGCCCATGGGCGGGTCCGCTTCGCGTGTGCCCAACCTGTGTTTCAGGCACGCAAGCGAGTCGCGACGGAGAAGCTTGCGTCACTCCTCGCGGCACCGAGCGCGATACGCGACAGCCTTGCGGCCTAATTGGGCGTAGTCAACTTAGATGACTTTTCAAAAACTTGACGGTTCGTGACCACGTGTCTCTTTGCCGAGCTGCACGAGCTGCGTCTCGAGCGCCTCAGCTGGCGAAGTGCGTCTGAAGGCCTGGGCGCCTGCCCCTGCGTAGGTACTCCATACTACTGAAAACGTGCTATGATGCGTGTCATGGATAGGCTCAATTTGACACTGGACGGTGACACGTACATAGCGCTTGAGGTGTACGCCAAAAAGCATGGACTGCCGCGCGCGGCTGTTGCGCGCCAGTTGGTACAGGAAGGGCTCTCCCGCTACGAAGCGCTCGAGCGCCGACGAGCGTTGGCGCGTGATTACGCGAGCGAGCGTCCCGAAACGAAGGATTTGCTCGACGCGCTTGCCTCTTCCCAGCTTGAACTCTTGGAGGGAGACGATCGTGAGTAAGGCAAAAGCTCCGCGCCCGCGAGGCGAGCCGCGCGACGTCGAGTGTCGCCGCGGAGATATTGTTTGGCTCAACTGTGACCCGTCGATCGGTGTCGAACCAAAGAAACTGCGCACTTGCGTCGTCGTGTCGAATGACGTGGCCAATCGATATGGTCAGGCTGTTTCCGTCGTACCCACACAAGCGTACTCGCCCGAACGAGCGAAGAGAGCCTACATGGTCGATTTGCGCGCGCCGCGTTCCTCACTCCAAGAAGGTCGTGTGGCCAATGCTTCGATGGTGATGACCTATGATCGCGCGCGCATTGTTTCGCGCGCTGGCCGCATCGCTGCAGATACATTTGCGAAGCTCGATCGCGCCTTGGGTGTTCATCTGGGGCTCGTCGAGCCTTAGGTCACCGATTGCGATCGTAGGTCCAATGCACCTTAGAGCGACTCGAGGTAGGCCTCCTCGCGGCACCGAGCGCGATACGCGACAGCCTTGCGGCCTAATTGGGCGTAGTCAACTCAGATGACTTTTCAGAAACTTGACGGTCCGTGACCACGCAAGTTTCGCGACCTCTGCGTTGTAGACGTCTGGGCGCGTGTCGTTCATGAACGCATGCGACGCGTCGTAGACGTGGAGCGCCATCTCCTTGCCCATTCGCGCGAGCTGCGCCTTGATGGCCTCAGCCGACGACGCCTTGGCCCAGTCGTCATGCACTGCGAAGTGCGCCATGATCGGCGCGGTCACACGTGCCCAATCGACGTCCCCCGGCAGGCCATAGAAGGGGACCACAGCACCTAAGTGGGCGACCTCACAGGCCGCTCGGAACGCGAGCGCCCCACCCATGCAGAAGCCCGTGACGCCAACTTTGCCCGTCGAACGCGGATGCGCGCGAAGGAGATCCGTCGCAGCAGAAACCTTGCGAATCGCGAGTGGCCAGTCCAGGCCATTCATCAGCACCTCAGCCTCGTCGGCATTCTTTGCAACCTGACCGTCGTAGAGATCCGGTGCGAGCACGACAAGGCCCTCGGCTGCGAAGCGATCGACCAGCGAGCGAACGTGATCGGTGATGCCCCACCATTCGTGGATAACGACGAGCGCTGGGGCAACCCCTTCCGCAGGTGGAAGCGAAATCGTGCCTTCAAAGGGCTTGAGCCCCGAAACTGTGATGGTCAATGTTGTTGACATAGGCTGCTCCCGTGGGGCGAGGATACCGCAAAGACCTGTCTGACAAAGGACTACAGCGCCGCGCATGGCGCACCGTTTCGTGCCCAAGTGCGTCTCGGAAGTCGACTGCCAGGCGCGCGGGGCTGAGAATGGCGGGATGCGCATCGAAATCGGAAACCAACTCGTTCGAAGGGTCGGCCTCTTGATGGCCCTTTGTCTTTCTGCCGCAGGCTGTTCAGACGAGCTCCCACCGGCCTCGGAGTTCGATGGCGGATCGCCTGATGCCACGGTCGATGCGCATTCCGATGCGACCGTCGCCGACGCAGGCCGAGACGGTGCTGAGGGAGGCGGTGTCGACGGCGCCGGGGTGGACGCAGTCGCATCGGATGCGAGCGTCGACGGAGCAGGCGATGCGAGTTGCAAAGCGTCTGGCCAGACGTGCGCAGCGGGCGCCGAGTGTTGTTCGAACTTGTGCGACCCGACCACTAAGGTGTGTGCCACCCCGGCGTGCAAGGCCGCTGGCGCGCAGTGCAGTGCGCCGACAGAGTGCTGCACGCTGGCTTGCACGGGCGGCACCTGCGGAACGAACCAATGTCGATCGGACAACCAGGCGTGCATAGCGTCGAGCGAGTGCTGCAGCGGGAAATGCGCCAGTGCTTCGGCAGATGCGGGAGCTGACGCAGGACCCGACGCAGGCGGGCAAACCTGTCAGCCCCTGAACACGCAGTGCGCGACGTCGGGCAACAAGTGCACCGCACATGACCAGTGCTGCTCGAAGCTGTGCAGCGGGGGCACGTGCGGACTACAGCCGTCCTTTTGTACCCAGACCGGTGACGTTTGCGCCAACGGCTCGGAGTGCTGCGGGGGGATATGTAGTAAATCAGGTGGACTACTCGGCGTGTGCGCGGTCCCCCAAGGCGTCGGCTGCGGGGTCGCCGGTGAGGTGTGCGGCGCGGGAGCCAGTGCCGATGGCGGAACTTTGTTGACCGATGCCGGCGTGCCCGCTTGTGGTGGCAAGTGTTGCAGCCGCGCTTGTGCACCCTATGGCACCTTGCGCGTGCTCGTTTGCCAGCCGCCGACCGGGTGCAGGCCAACGGGCGAGACTTGCCGCAATGACGTTGACTGCTGCGGATCTGCTTTCAACCCAGGCGGCGGCAAGGGCGACGTGATCTGCGACAAGGCGCCGACCGACGCGGTCGGTCGATGCACGAACGGAACGGCGTGTCGCGCGTCGGGGGCAATCTGCCGCCTGGCCACAAGCTCATGCAACGCAGAGGCGAATTGCTGCGCGGGCAACACGATTCAGAATCCACTCGCATGCCAGCAAGACAACCTCGGCATCCCTCGCTGCACGACCGCGGGTGACTGCACAGACGCGGGCTCGAAGGCGGGAATCGCCTGCTCAAGCAGCGCCGACTGCTGCGGGTTGCCTTGCGTCCCTAACGCTGCGTTCTCGCTCGATGCGGGCGTAGATAGCGGCACACCGCCGTTCGTCTGCGGCTCGGCCTGCGTACCGAAGACCGGTGCGTGCGCCACGACGGCCGACTGCTGCTCGGGCATTCCCTGCGTTCTTCCGCAGGGCGGCTCGGTCGGTACTTGTGGGGGCCCCGGTGGCACGGACGCGGGGGTCGACGCGTCACCCGACGCTCCGCCGCCGTGCGCCCTCTATGGACAGGTCTGCTCCGTCGCGGGCGATTGCTGCGACGGGGTACCCTGCGACAACGGCCGCTGCCGTTACCCGGCTCGATGAGTCGGCGCCCCACGTAAGTAGGTGCTAAGGACAGGGGTTGGACATGCCACCCGCAACCCTTTCGCTGTCTGACCGCGCCCTGGATGTTCGCCGCGTCGTCCTGCTCTTCATTGTGGGCGCGATGGTCGGCACGCTCGGCGATCGCATCCACACGTTTACGGGCGTTCTTCGATATCCAAATCCAGTCATCTTCGATGAAGCGTGGTGGGTCCCGCTCTTGATGGGCGGAGCGGGCGCGTTTCTTCCCGCAGCGCACGCGCTTGTCGACAAGCGGCTCGGTGGAGCGCCGCAGACGGCTACGATGCCGGACGTGATGATGGCGTTCCTTTGGTTCGCCGGGGTGTACACAGCATCAGGGGTATTCAAGGCCTACCCGGTCGCGTTGGCGATCGTCTTCACCGTGACGTTCGTTGTGCGCGCGCTTGCGTTGCGCCTATCGTCAACGCATTGGACCATTGCACTCTGCATGGGTCTTGGTGGCATACTTTTCGAGAGCGGACTCAGTTCGACTGGCGCGTTCGCCTATCTGGAACCGAGCGTCATCAGCGTCCCGCTCTGGCTCGCGGGCCTCTATTTGCACCTGGCGCTGCTCATCCGCGCGATTGTTTGCAGGTGGCCCGCAGAATAGTGGGAAATGGGCTTTCGCGCGCGGGCAAAGTTGCCTACAGCGGCGGTCGTGATGCGACACACTGCGATTTGGCTCTTGGTTACCGGTTGTGAAACCCATCATCAGGTTTCTTGCCTTCTGCAAGATACACGTCCACAGCGCTTCCAACGACGCACGCTACGCGCGTTCGGCCAGGATTCACGGCGCACCATCGCGCCTTTACAGGCGCGTCTAGCTTGAAGAGCTTTGATCGCTCACCAGCGATCACGAATCCGAACCGAGTCGGCCAAACAACACTTTTCCCATCGGCGCTCGCCGGTGCTCCCTTGAGTGCAGCGCCCACGGCCTTCGGCGACACCAGGGCGATGCGATTGAGGCTGGAATGAACCTGAATCACCTCTCCAGCGGCTAGCGCTATCAAACCGTCGGGCGTCCACGACAGCGGCGTCGCAACGAGCGGCAAGCCGGGCTGCGGACACGTCGCTGAAAGACGACCCGCGATCGGCGCTATGATCGTCGCGCTTTGACCGGCGGCATCAGCAAAGTTCGCCCGCGCCGGTCCGCCGTCGCAAGGGTCGCTGAGGCTCACCCATCGCCAATTGGCGTTCGGCGATAGCGCTAGATCAGACCACGGCGCCACGCTTTCGGCAGCGGCCTCCTCGCCAGTCGCTGGGAGCGATCGCACGACGCCAGCGCCCGTCCTCACAAGCAGCGTCGCATCGTCAACGAAGTTGAGCGGCCCCACCGAAGGCCCACCGGTTGCAGGCAGCATGGGAACCGCCGACAGCCGCCGTTCGAGGCGCGCGGCGATGGGCTTTGCGAGCTTGGTGAGCTGTGCTTCGACGTCCTTGAGTCTCGCGCTTGATTCCACGTCATCGAGCGCGAGGGCGGCTCGCAGCACATCCTTGCGCGCTAGCGCTGTACGCACGAGAAGCAGTGGGAGCTCACCAAGGCTCTTGCTGGCGCCGCATTCGAGGCGGTCGCCCGCGACCCGCCGAACCCTAAGCGCCCCGAACTCGCTGCAGAAGGAACGCGCGAGGTTACGTATCTGCGTGATCTCGCCCGCGACACCGTCAAGTGCCTTTCCTTTCGCGATTTTCGCTGCAATGGCCTTTACCGCCTGTGCGAAAGGGTCCCCCACGGCGTCGAGGTCGCGACTGAGTCCAGCGGGACGATCGAACCAGCGAAGCTGTAGCGACTGGGGCGAGGCGGGCTCAAAGGGCGCGACCGTGGCGCCCAACGTGACTTCGACCACAAGATCGTTGACGCCATCATGGTCGAGGTCGGGCGAAGTAGCGCTCACCGACAGCGTTGACGTGTCGGGCGGGTCAAAAAGCCCAAGGCTAGCGCGCACGGTTGGACGGTCAGTTATCTTGACGATCGCAATCATGCGAGAGATCAGTCCCGCGGACGGACGCGTGCGCCGAGCGCAGCCAAGCTCCACCAGGACCATTTGCCGAGTCGAGACCAGGGTTGACCGCGCGTCACAGTCACCCCGCGCGACACCATCGCTCCTTACGAGAGACTCGCCCTGCTCGTTCGAGCGGGGGTAGTAAAGTAACTCTCCTGGATCGCTTTCGGCTTCACGTAGAATCGCAACCGCGCCCCCACCCACAAGAGCAACGCCGCTCGTAAAGTGCTTGCCCGGTGGCGCTACGCGCTCGGCCCCGCCCACCTTCCAGTGGGTAGCGCGATTCGGCGCCGTCTCAACGGGAGGCGCTTCTGCCGGTGGGTCCCCTACAGGCGGAGCCCTCAGAAGAGGCTTCGGAGAAGCGCCCTCGCCGCCATCGGATGCGCCGCCATCGATCGCGTACGGAACATACGGTTGGTGCCGCTTGCAAGCGTTGCCCCCCGCTACCAAAGGGATCGCAAGAATGAGCATGCCGGGTTTCAAGACGACGATCCTAGCGAACTTCCGCCAAAGTCCCCCACCAGCACCGGTTCGCGAAGAAGTGCGACGTCCCACCGATCGTTCACTCGATTGACGATCTCATCGGCGAGCGCGAGAAGCTCCGCCGTTGTTCCCCCTCGGTTCACGAGCGCCAGACTGTGCTTCGTCGATATGCCCACGTTGCCTTTTTGGTATCCCTTCGTGAAGCCGCTCTTCTCGATCAGCCACGCTGCGGCGATCTTCACACGCTCGCCATGCGGAAAGTGCGGTGGCTCTTCAGTTGCACCGCAAGCGCCTGACGCGCGGGCGCGCGCCACGATGTCCGAGAAGGCGTCGGGCGTGACGACGGCATTGGTGAAAAATGAACCGGCGCTCTTGGTATCGGGGTCCTGATCGTCAAGAACCATGCCCTTCTGCCTTCGAAGCATGACGACCGTCTCGCGCACTTGGGCAAGCGGTGCTTCGCTACCGAGCGGCACGTCCAGCGCGCGCGCGAGCTCGGCGTAACGCACAGCGGTCACCGCCGAACACGGAAGCCGAAACGTAACCGACACGATGACATAACGGCCACCGGTGCGCTTAAACATGCTGTCGCGATAGGCGAACGAACACGCCTCAGGAGGCAAAACGACAACGCTGCGAGATATGGTGTCAACAACCTTTACTTCTTCGATGAACGGACCCACCTCGTAACCGTAGGCGCCCACGTTCTGGATTGGCGTCGCCCCGACGAGGCCCGGAATGCCCGACAGGCTCTCAAACCCCGACCAGCCCTCGGCAACACACCGCTCAACAAGGGCGTCCCAAGATTCGCCAGCTTGCGCCTCGATCCGCACGGCGTCTTGGTCAATCCGATTGACCCGAACACCCTTGGTCATCACGCGCACAACCCGCCCAGAAACGCCTGCATCTGCAACTACGACGTTGCTTCCGCCACCGAGAATAAAGAGGGCCCCGGAGGCCTCCGTCGTAAGCACGCTTTGCACCAGCTCATCTGCTGTGGTTGCTTCGACGAGCGACGCAGCGCTACCGCCCAATCCGAGTGTGGTGAGCGGAGCGAGTGGCACCTGGACGAGCTCTCGCATGCACTAACGTGTGTGCGCCCTTTGCACGCGGGGATCAAGAAAACGGTGTAGACCAGGTTTTCGTGGCCCAGCCCTTGCCCATCGACGCCATTTTAGGCGAGATCGTCGCTGCCCTACGCAACGAGGCGTCGCTAGTGATTGAGGCCCCACCCGGCGCCGGTAAGACGACCCGGGTCCCTCGCGCCCTCCTCGACGCAGGTTTTCTCGGCGAGACGATCGTGCTTGAACCGCGGCGACTTGCAGCTCGCGCCGCTGCCCGCAGGGTTGCGGAGGAACTTGGCGAGGTGTTAGGTAATCGCATTGGTTACGAAGTCAGATTTGACGAAGTCGCGAGCAAGGCGACGCGCATTCGCTTCGTCACCGAGGGCATCCTCACGCGAAAGTTGCTGTCGAACCCCACACTTTCCGACGTAGGCGTCGTGTTGCTCGACGAATTTCATGAGCGCCACCTTCAAGGCGACCTGGCGCTGGCGCTACTGCGGCGGCTTCAGGCGACCGCGCGGCCCGACCTGAAAATCGTCGTGATGTCAGCGACTCTCGATGCAGACGAAGTCGGGCGCTTTCTTGGGGCCAGGCGCATAAAAAGTACCGGCAAGAGTTACGAAGTCGAAGTGCTCTATCGCGAGCCTGACGATCGCACGCTTGGGCTTGTCGTTGCCTCCGGAGTACGCGAGGCAGCACAGCGCACGAAAGATCTCATCGGTGGTCACATTTTGGTCTTTCTTCCAGGCGCTGCTGAAATTCGTGCGAGCGCAGCGGCCTGCGAGGCTGTCGCACGCGATTGCGATCTTGAGCTCTTGCCGCTTCACGGCGACATGCCTCCAGAGGAGCAGGACCGCGTGTTCTCGTCTCGCGGCAGACGCAAGCTGATCCTCGCGACGAACGTCGCAGAATCGTCGCTTACGATCGAAGGCGTCTCAGCGGTCGTCGATACGGGGCTCGTACGCGTCGCCACTTCGCACCCATGGTCGAGCCTGCCGACTCTTCGCACCGAACGATGCAGCCGAGCCTCCGCTGAGCAACGCAAGGGCCGCGCCGGACGTACGGGTCCGGGTATTGCGGTACGGCTTTACTCCGAGCGTGATTTTTTGGCTCGACCCGCGTTCGACGTTCCGGAGATTTTGCGTACGGACCTCGCCTCCACGCGCCTCGAACTCGCGTCGATGAATATCAACGCTCTTGACTGGTTTACCAAGCCACCCGTCGACGCGTGGGATGGCGCGCGTGTACTCCTTACCCGCATCGGTGCGCTGGACGATTCCGCGAGCATCTCGCCGACCGGCCGTCTCATGCTCAAAACGGGGCTGCATCCTCGCGCGGCGCGTGTCTTCGTCGCCGCATGCGAACTGGGCGCTGGAATCGACGCGCCGCTCCTCGGGGCTGTCCTGTCGGAACGGGATCCGAGACTCGAGGCTCGAGCGAGCTTTCGCGATGGCAAGAAGGAGCGGGACGTCGCTCCAGAGGACTCTGACGTCATCGCGCTCATGGACCGTCTTGATCAACTATCGCCCGGCCGCATCAACGCGCAAACCGCACGCAACGCAGGCCTTGACTTCAACATAGTCAAGGCAATTGACCGCATTCGCCAAAAGCTTGAATCGCAATCGCGCGCGATCCCTGCGACCCGCGAAAACGACACGCACGCCATTGCGCGAGCCGTTCTCACAGGCTTCAGCGATCGCGTTTGCCGGAGGCTACGGCACGGAAGTCCAAACCTCGCCGTAGCTGGCGGTGGTGCTGCCGAGCTCAGTCGCGATAGCGCAGTAAGACACGCCGAGTGGCTCTGCGCCGTTGAAGCCGAAGCGCGTCCCAATCGCGCAATGCTCGTTCGCGCGGCGAGTGCGATCGACCCTCTCTGGTTGCTCGACGCGTTCAGTGACCGCATCGAGGAACGAACCGAAGTGCAATTCAACGAGGACAAGCAGGTCGTCGAGGCAGTTGACCTTCTTCTTTACGAAGGGCTTCCTCTCTCTCTCGGACCGAGCACCCACCCCGATGGTCAGGCAATCGCTCGATGCCTCGTCGAACGTGCGCAAGCGGTCGGCGGATTACGTCACTTCGCCGGTGACGAATGGGAGGCCTTTGCCGCGCGCTGGGCCTTCGCATCCGGAGTGGGTTCTGAGGTGCCGCCATTGGCTGAGCAAGAGCTAGCAGCGCTGTTCACCTCGCTGGCCGAAAGTTGCCGCTCGTTTGCCGAACTCAAGCGTGCTTGCACCTTTGAAGCCATTCGCAACCACGTCGGGTACCCATTCATCCAATCGATCGACGCCCTTGCGCCAGAGCGCGTTCAATTGGGTCTCGGCGGCACGGTAGCCGTTCATTACGAAGGTGGTAAGGCACCTTACGTTGCGACCTATCTTCAAGACTTCTTCGGTCTCACGAAAACGCCGACCCTCGCGAGAGGTCGCGTACCTGTACAGTTACATTTATGGGCGCCCAACCGGCGAGCCGTGCAAGTCACGACCGACCTCGACGGATTTTGGACGCGTCACTACCCCGCGATTCGCAAGGAACTGATGCGCCAGTATCCAAGGCACACGTGGCCTGAAGACCCGCGTGTTCCGATGCCACGCATGAAACGCGACGTGAAGAAGTAGCCTGTTAGGGCAGGCGCGCGGTGCCACTCAGCGACCGCACCGCGCAAGCAGCCGCCCGAGCGAATCTCGTCGCCCTCCTGCGCTGTTCGCAAAGGGTCCCTCCGAACCGACAAGAGTTGCACGGGCCTTTGCAATCGCTTGTTCGTCGCGCGCTGCACATCCTGCCACAGCGGTGAGTCGCACAAGTTCGCGCTGAACCCGCATAGTCAACTCGGTTGACTTGCCGTCGACCGCCAGGGCCTCACCATAGAGACCTTGCGACACGAACTGACGCATCAGCAAATACCGCCCTACCGCAGAGCCGCCCCCAGCAAAGCGAGCCACAGCGAGCGCACCGAGAGTGGCATCGGGGTAGCGGCGCTCCAAACCGATCAATAGCAGTTGCAAAACGGCGCGGCCATCCTCGGTCTTCGCAAGTTCGGCCTTCACCTCGTAGGTGCGACCCAGATCTTCGTCGACGGTGCCCTCAGCAAGGGCTCGATAGAGACCGCTCGCTCGTTCGCCCTCGCCTGCCCGTACGTCGGCATCGGCAAGCGCTTCCTTCGCCCTCTCGTTCCATATCGGAAGCACCTTTTCGCGCTTTGACAATTGCTCGAGTTCTCGAAGGCCTCGCACATGGTCCCCAAAGCGCAACTCGATCGACGCATGTGACAATTCAGACGCCATGTCGTGCGGGTCAAGCGCAAGTGCGCGGCCGTAAAGCGTGCTCGCCCTGTTGACGTCGTATCGCTCACGACACTGGTCGGCCTCGCGTCGCAAAGCATCGACGATGTGCGGACACGTTCGCCCGAAAATGCTCGGGCGATCGAACTTGGACTTGGCGAGCGACACCGCGGCGTCCGCAATGGTGAGGCTGCTCACGTGTGCACGAAAGGCCGCGTCGAGCGCATCCCAATTTTTGCCGGTGAGTTGCTCGATGTCGGCGCCGCCGTACCACGCACGCACCGTCTCTTTGCCAAAACTGCGCATGGTCCACGACACGAATGCGCCAGCGAGCGTGTAGGCCTTCGACGCGTTTTGCCCCAAAAACGACATCGAGAAGATCGATTGCATCGGCGGCAAGATTTTGAGGTCGAGCATTGCCTTTGCCCATTGGTCGCCCGTGAGTTCGTCATCGTCAGGCGAGCCCGCCACCGCCATCCCCTCAATAAGGCCCGGGTTCGAAAGCGCGCCACCCAGCTTGCCCGCAACGTGAAACGGCCCTGACGCGTACGCTCCCGCGACAACGTGCGCGATCTCGTGGCCAAGGACAGGATGCGGATAATCACTCACTTGCAGGTACACTTCGCGGCGCCACGGCTTGGCGATGTACGTTTCGGCAGCGCCCATCAAGCGCTTCTTTTGCGCGGCATCGGTGAAGAAGAACGCGGTGATGCGAGCGGGGCCTCTCGCGCCGAACTTCTCTTCGACCGCAAAGACTTCTTCGTCGCAATCACGCACGATCAACTCGATTTTGTCCGGACGTGTGCCTGCCGGATAGACAACGTCACAGCGACGTCCAGCGGCGAAACCACCGAGCTCTGCGCGGATTGAATCGGTCGTTTGAAAGTGACCCAACTTTGATCCATTGACGGCAATTGCACCGCTCGCACCCGCGGCCGTGACCCCAATGATGAGAGCGCCACGCCCACGACGCTTGAACCAGTAGGCCGTCGCAAGCAGTGCTGCTGCGGTGCACAACGACCCAAGTCGAAAGGTCAACCAGCTTGACCCTGTGTCGATGACCGTGTCGTAGAGAGTTCCGGAGAAGTACCCCACGAAGGTATCGAAGGCGAAAATGATCGGCGAGGTTACAAATCGTGCAAACGCGGAACCGATGCTCGCGAGGATCACCGCGATCGCGAGCATCACTGCCCAGAGCCGCGCCCGCTTTGTACGGTGCACAAGCGCGCCCGCAGTTGCGCCCCAAATGCCGGCCATGAAGAAACCCGCGACGGGGCCGAGCGCCATATCGCGGAGGCCTCCCCACGGGTCGCAAATGCCCACGCGCACGCCATGCACAAGCGCCAGCCCCACGGAGAGCAACGAAACAAGGGCTGCTGCCCGCACTCCGTCAACCATCTTGTCCAACCACGGAAGGCGCCCGCGACAGGCGTGCCACGCGGCGCTGACAGCAACCATGGGCGAGACCAAGAGGCCCGCGCCGAGTGCAAGCTCGTACCCTGGGCCGCCAAACAGCGGCAAAAAGCCAAGCCCACCAAGGCCAATACCCGCAAGCCCAAGCAGCACTCCCCGCGAGCGAGCGAAGGCGAAACGCCTAAGACTCACAGGTCTCGGGCGTCGACGCTATGCGGTGAACCATCTCCCGGCGGCTCAAGCACAAGCGGCAGCACCTCGTCCACTCTCTTGACTAGATGAACCTTGAGCTGCGCGAGGACGTCTTTCGGTACGTCGTCGAGACTGTGCTCGTTACGGAAGGGCATGACGATTTCTTTGATGCCCGCTCGGTGGGCCGCAAGCAGCTTTTCCTTGATGCCGCCGACGGGCAGCACAGCGCCGCGCAGTGTAATCTCGCCCGTCATCGCGACGTCTCGCTTCACCGGTGCATTGAGAAGGAGCGAAGCTAACGCCGAGAACATGGTGATACCGGCGCTTGGGCCGTCTTTCGGCGTTCCGCCCTTCGGGACGTGCAAATGCAAATCGGTGTTCTTGAGGAACTCCGGATCGAGACCGAGCTCCTTGGCGTGGCTGCGCACAAAGCTCATCGCAGCGGCGGCGCTTTCGCTCATGACGGCCTTCAAGTTGCCCGTCACTTTAACGTCGCCGTTCCCGGACATTTTCGTGGCCTCGATGAAGAGGATGTCGCCCCCGGAAGGTGTCCAAGCGAGACCGGTCGCAATGCCAGGATGACTGGTACGCTCGGCGAGATCAGGCATGTAGTGAGGGGGACCGAGCACTTTCTCGACAAGGGCTGCAGTCGCCTTTTCAGAAATGTCAGCTTCGCCCTCCGCGAGACGCATCGCGACGTTTCGACACACCGAGCCGATCTCACGCTCAAGACCGCGAACACCCGCTTCCCGCGTGTAGCTCTCAATCAAGCATTCGATGCCATCGTCGAGGAACTCGAGCCGATCGGGAGTGAGGCCGTGCGACGAAAGCTGCTTGGGGCAAAGAAACTCTCGCGCAATCGACTTTTTCTCGGCGCGCGTGTAGCCGGACACTTCGATGACCTCCATGCGGTCCCACAGGGCGTGCGGAATGGTGTCGGGGTTATTCGCTGTGGCGATAAATGTAACTTGCGACAGGTCAAATGGAAGGTCGATATAATGATCTTGGAACGTTCCATTTTGCTCGGGGTCGAGCACCTCGAGCAACGCTGAGCCTGGATCGCCGTGCGAATCAGAGCCAAGCTTGTCGATCTCGTCGAGCACGATGACGGGATTCTTCACGCCGACCTTCTTCATGCCCTGAACGATGCGCCCAGGGAGCGCGCCAACATAGGTGCGTCGATGGCCGCGAATTTCAGCCTCATCCCGAACACCGCCAAGGGCGATGCGGTGATAGCGACGCCCCATCGCACGCGCAATTGAACGTCCAAGTGACGTCTTGCCGACGCCTGGAGGCCCAATAAACAAGAGGATCGGCCCCTTTTTGTCGGTGCGCAATTTGCGGACCGCCATGTACTCAATGATCCTCTTCTTGACCTTTTCAAGGCCGAAGTGATCTTCATCGAGGCAGCGTCGCGTGACCTCCACGTCGATCGTATCGGTCGTCGTCAGGCTCCAAGGCATCTCGGCGAGCCACTCGACGTAGGTGCGCGTGACATTGTACTCAGCCGACTGTTGCTGCATGTTGGCCATGCGTGAGAGCTGCTTGCGCGCGGCCTTGAGCACTTCATCGGGCGGATGAGCAAGGCGCACTTTCTCGCGCAACTGTTCGATCTCGTCCTCCTCACCCTCTTCTCCAAGCTCGGCGCGAATGCTCTTCAGCTGCTGGCGCAAGATCTCTTCGCGCTGACGCTGTCCTTCGTCGGCGACCATCGCGCTGACCTCTCGCTTGACGCGGAAGCGATCGAGCTGGCGACTGACCAGCGCAAGGACGCATTTTACGCGCGCCTTTAGATCGAGCGCCTCGAGCACTTGTTGCTTCTCGCTCACTGAAGCTTGTTCCATCGCGAGATTCGACACGATGAGATCGGCAAGTGGACCAGGCTCGCGAACATTGTCGAGAACGCCTGCGGTCTCGCGCGGCAGATTCGGAATCAGTTCCAGAAGTTGACGAGTGCCTTCGCGCAAGCTCGCGACCAGGGCCTCGAGCTCAACGTCGCGCACCCCTTGGTCGTGAATGCGGCGAACGTTCGCCCTCATGTACGGCTCAAGCGACGCCGGCGACTCGAGGGCAAAGCGACCAATGCCATGCAGCACGACCGAGTAATTCGCGGGGCCGAGGCGAATCACCTTCACGACGCGCGCGAGCGTACCCACGGGATACAGATCCTCAAACCGTGGCTCCTCCATGTCGGAGTTGCGCTGGCTAATGATGCCCACGACGGCTTTGTCCTGACCGAGCAACTCTTCCACGAGGCGGACACTGCGAAGACGCCCCACATTGATCGGCACCACACTCGCCGGAAAGACCACGCTGTTACGAAGCGGCAAGAGGGGAAGCACCTCGGTCTCAGGCGCGCTTTTTGGTTCGCTCATCGTGTCGAGGATACACGTGCTCCGTGATAGAGTGCGCGTTGCAATGAGGCCCTCCGCGATTCTTCAGGCTCTCGCGTTGTCTACTTTCGTGTCTCTGGGTTTGGCCGCATGCGCGACCGGCTGCGGCGCGGGCAAGGGCTCGACCGACCCCGCCGTCGCGCTCGCTAACTATGCGAAGGCGCTTCACGACGGTCGCACCGAGGACGCGTACGCGATGCTCAGCGACGAGGCGCGCCGCAACGTGAGCCGTCCCGCTTTCAAGAAGCTGGCGAGCGAGATGCCCGAAGAGGTCGCGGACCTCGCCAAGTCGTTGCAGCGCCCCCCGTCGAGCTCAACTGTCACTGCTCGTGTTACGAACACAAAGGGCGACACGCTTCTGCTCATCTTCGAAAAGGGCGAGTGGCACATCGACGCGAGTGCCGTCGACCTCTACAGCCAAGAGACGCCGCGGCGCACGGCCGAGAGCTTTTTGCGGGCCCTCGACAAGAAGCGCTACGACGTCCTCCTCAAGTTCGTACCCGATGCGCTGCGCACCGGGCTTGATGCACAGAGACTCAAAGAATCATGGGAGGGGCCTGACCGCCCACTGGTTCTGCGTTTGAAGACGAACCTCAAGCAAGCGCTGCTCACGGCGAAGATCGAAGAGACCGGCGAACGCGCGGCTCTCGCATACGAAGGCGGAACGCTGCTCTTCGTTCGCGAACACGGCGTGTGGCGCATTGAGAATTTTAATTGAACACTTCCTTCGGGGGAGCGAAAATGAAAAGTCGAATCCGCGCGCTGTCCGCAACGGCGCTCGCATCCACGATCGGCCTTGTAGGAAACGTCCCACATGCCAGCGCAAAGGCAGAGCATTGCCAAAACGGCATGGTCACCGTCGAAGCGGTCATCTCGCAGATCGACGCGACCGACAACTCGAACGATACGGACTTCAATTTCTTTCTGCGGCCGCTTGCGCCAAACGAAGGAACGGCGTTTCCAAACGTCCCCAAAGACAATTTCTTGGACGCGTTCTGGAACCCCTCGTGCGACGTTTCAAGGGACTGGGTCCACAAGGAAATCGCACCCAAGATGCCAGTCAACAAACCAAAGTCCGACTACTCCGTTTCAAAGTTCAGCGAGGAATGCAAACAGTGCGCAGGGGCTGACTTGGCGTGCAAGCTCGATGCAAACGCGACCTTCCACTCGTGCCCAAAGTTCTTCAGTTGCCCGCAGTGTGTCTGGGATTTGCGACGCCTTGACGGCTATCTCGAGGACGGCGACTCCGACCACCTCTCAAACTACACCCCGAAAGCAGAGGTGTTTATCGCCGATCCCGCGACATGCTCGAAGCCAGAGACCTGTTACAATGACTTCAATGATCAGCTCACGAATGCAATGACGGGTCTCGGCGTGGGCGCGCCAACATACGTGGACAACTACACGGGTTGGGTCTGGACCGAGTCGCTCCAGGTCTTCTGCAAAGAGTTCGCTTGGGACAAGGGCAAATGGAACAACGTCGCCGCAGGAATTTGTGGCAAACACGTCTTGCTGACGGGACTTATTACATTTGACAAGGCGCACTACGGTCGGCCTGAGATTCACCCGCTCTCTCGGATGCTGGTTGCGTGGGAGAAAGACACGTACAAAGCAGGGGCCTTCATCGACGGGTCGACGGACGGCGTGGACTCGTGGGCAACGGACTTTCGGGTGCTCTTCGGCAAGCCGTTCATGCCCGAGGCCATAACGCTGCCCCTAGCGCAACTTCAGGCGCCAGCACCGTCAAAGCTCAGTTGGGGCGGCCCCTGGGTTTCAGCCTGCTCCGTTGAAGAGACGAGTAAACAGAACGCAAGCTTACAGGGGGACACCGCATGCGCGAACAGAACCGTCAAGATGGACTTCGACGGACTCGGCGGCGCGGCATGGAGCGGCGAGCTGAAAACCGGCTGGAAGAAGTCGGACGTGTCTTTTTCGATGAACGCGACCCTGCTAACGCCGGGCGGCGTCCTCGATTACCAGGCGCCGACTCTCACCACCGCCAAGCCCCCTCCAGGAACCGCACCAGCCTGCGATGTTCGCGTTGGCCTAAACGCCAACAAGAAAGGGCTGCAGCGTTGGTACCTCTGGAAGGTCGAGACTGACGCGAGCGTGACCAATATTCCGTCCGACAAGGTCAGTTGGAAGTGGACCACCACACCTTCCGAGAAAGTCACGTTCAACCCCCAGCCCGCGACAGCCGCCCCGCTCGGCAAGCATGCGTTCGCCGCGTGGTTCTCAGCCCCGGCGGTCCACGCGGGCGAAGTGAAAGCGACTCTCGCCGCAAACGGTGACGCCGTCGCAGCGGAGACTCGTGCGCTAAACGCGGTCAAACCATCGGTGAAGCTCAAGGCGACCCAGTCCAAGTCCGCGATCGTCGCAGCGATCGTGCCTTGGAAGCCGGCATCGATCGCCTACACGACGTCACTCAGCGCCCAAGCCACGGGCCTGTGCGGCGCGACCAAGGACTTGCGCTACGTATGGAAGAAAAACGGCAAGCTACTTGACGTCAAGGGACCCGGACCCATCAAGGTCTCGCTAGGGCCTGGCGGACAGGAGACGTACGAGGTGTCAGTTTTTGACCCCTGGGACGTCGAGCTTGTCGTTGACGCGATCGTGATCGAAGCGCCCACGCTCGAGGCCGAAATCAAAGCCACCTGTGCAGACGACGCAGGGTCGCTCGTAAAGATGGATGTCGAGCTTCCAGCCGAATTCAAGAATCCCCTCAACATCCCGCAACAGAAGGTCTGCAAGCACACCAAGCTCACTGCGGTCGCGCGCAACAGCGAAGGGCGAGGCGCAATCTTCCCACAGGTCGAGTTGGGAACACTCAAGTACCAGTGGACCGACCTCAAGTACGCTTCGAAGGCAACCTTCAACAAGTTTGTAGCGATCCCCCCAGAATGGCTTGGCACCAAAGCGAGTTCACCCTTTGCGTCGCCGAAACCGGGGGCCATTCCGTCGCTCCCGCCAGGCAGCTCGCCCTGGGGCTCAGGGGGCCTTCCCGGGTCGCCGTGGGAGACCCCGTGGGCGAAGCCAGGCGCCAGTGGAACGGGAACGGCGAGTTCGAGTGGTCCAGCCTACGTGACGGTCGCGCCAACCCCGATGCAATACGTTCATCTGCAAGCGACAGTGAGCGTGTCGGACGCGTACGGCAGGGCTGCGATCGTCAACTTCGTTGGATCCAACGATTTCACACCGCTTTCCGAGATCGCCGCTGCCGTCGAATCCATGTGGAAGGTGATCGGACGACGCGGGCCCATGCCTGCACCGGTACCCATGCTTCGTCTCACCGGAGGCGGCATTGTCGATCCGAGCCCGATGGACCGGTGGTTCAGCACGATGGCCTGGCGCGCAAAGACCGTCAGACCAAGGGACACGAAAGCAACAGACGCGCTTCGCAAGGACTTCGCGGCGCTCC
>CAMBEV010000025.1 GCA_945865595.1 Nannocystis exedens
GTCTTGCCAAACGATCGCGCGATGAATCGGCGTCTTGGTCGCGCGATCCCAGATGACCGTCGTCTCGCGCTGATTCGTAATTCCGATCGCTACAATATCACTTGGCTTGACGCCCGACTTTCGAAGCGCCTCACGACACGCAATCTCGACCGAGGCCCAGATCTCGTCCGCGTCGTGTTCGACCCAGCCAGGCTGCGGAAAGTGTTGCGCGAACTCGACGTTGTGCCTCGCGCGCGTGACGCCGTCTTTGCCGACGATGAGCGCGGTGCTACCCGTCGTGCCTTGATCGATCGCAAGAATGAACTCGCCCATATGCCAAGGTTACGAGAGCGCGCGAAACTCTACGAACGTTTTGGCCGCGACCACCAAAACGAGAGAAGCACCAACGCCCCACTCATGCCGGCTGTGATAAAGCAGCAGCGCATGGCTTGTGTGTCACCCTGCCGGCGCAGCTCAAAGCCCTCATAGGAAGCAAACAAGCCAATCGCGGTGTAAATCATCTGCCTTGCAGACGAACGCACCGCACCGGCCGCTTCGTCAACCCCCTTAACCTTCACTTCCAGCTGCCCGCGCATCGAACGCGTCAGGTACTTTCGCAGGTCGTCAGGAAGGGTGACGGCGCTCAGCGTCGCCTCACGCACGGACGCCAGCACGACTTGCGTCCAATCTTGCCCCTGCAGGACAAAGTCCTGCACGTAAGGCTGCACAATTTCGATTGGCTTCAGCACGGGGTCGAGCTGCGCGCAGCATCCATAGAGGAGCAGGAGCGTGCGCTCGAGCAGCACCCAGTCCTTGGGGATGTGGAACGCACCGGTCAGTTCCCGCAGACCGATGTTCATCTTGCGAAGGTCAAGTAAGTTTTCGAATCCGCGCTGCGGGTCGATCTTGATGTCCTTTAAGTTGAAGCTGTCGAGGCGGACCTCTTCTTGAAAGCGTTTGTGGAAGTACTCGATGATGCGCTCGGTTACCTGCTCGTCCATCGTGCGCGACAGAAACCCCATCTTGCGCATTGCAGCCACGAGCTTCTGCGTGTCACGCCGAAGGACGCCCACAAGGAAATCTGGAATGCCTTCGCGCATACCCGGCGACAGTTCGGCGACCGCGCCGAAGTCGAGAAGCACGATCGCGCCATCTTGCTGAACCAAGATGTTCCCCGGGTGTGGATCGGCGTGGTAGACGCCGTCGACGAAGATCATCTGGCAATAGGCGCGCACGAGTCGTTTCGCGACGTCGGTGCGATCGATGCCCATTTCGTCGAGCGCTGCCACGTCGTTGACCTTCACGCCTTCGACGAACTTAGTCGTGAGAACGCGGCGGCTCGAGAGCTCACGGACCGGCATCGGAAAAATGACACGCTTGTCGTCCCGAAAATTCAACGCGATGCGCTCGATTGAGTCAGCTTCTTGACGAAAGTCGAGCTCCTGCTCGAGGAGCTCCTTTACCTGGTGGTAGTAAGAATCGAGCCCCTCGATTGGAAAGAAAAACCGTACAATTCGCAAAATATTGCGAATGATCTTGAGGTCAATGCGCACAATCGTATCGACGGATTGGTGCTGAACCTTGACGACTACGTGGCGGCCATCGGCGAGCTTTGCCCCGTGCACCTGACCGAGCGACGCGCTTGCGATCGGAACCGGATCGATAAACGCAAATGCGCGTGTTCGCTCGTCGCCAAGCTCAGACACGATCCGCGCGTGGGCCTCCTGGAAGGGGCGCGCCGGCACCTGATCTTGGAGCCCTTCAAGCTCGTTTCTGAATTCTTCTGGAAGGAAGTTCGCAAGAATCGAGAGCAGCTGGCCAACTTTGATGAAGAGGCCCTGCAGCGTCACAATCGTCCGGTAGACGATCTGCGCGTTTCGCTTGTGCACGGCGCCGAGGTGGAGCTCTCGCCAGTCAGGCCCACGAAGACGCGCTTCCGCGCGAAACCAAATGTAACTCAATATGACGCGAAACGTCGTCACGTACGCGCGCACGAAGCGCCAACTGTTCACGCCGTGGTCGCGATACGGCGCTTCGGTGTTCATCACGATCGGCGAGCATACACGCTCACGCAAGCCGCAACGCGCACTCCACAAGCTGATCGTGCAGCCGTGGGCGAGCGGCACGAATCGCCACGTTGTCGCGCGATGGGCATACTCGGTTCGTGAGGAGCACGACCGCGATTCCCGCGTCCGGGTCGAGCCACAGGCTTGTGCCCGTGAAACCAAGGTGGCCGAACGCGCGCGGCCCCATGAGTGTTCCTGCACTCGACCCCGACGCGCTCTTTCCGTCGAAGCCTGCGAGGAGCGAGCCGCCAGGACGCAACGCTAGCAGGCGCGACAGGGCCGCATCCGCGAGCGGTCCTTCGTGACGACAAATAGCGTCGAGCACGGCGCATCCAAATTGTAACACCGACTGCACATTTCCGAACAAGCCCGCGTGTCCCGAACTTCCGTCGCCCGTGAGCGCCCACGCGTTCTCATCGTGAACGAGCCCGTGGACCACTCCCCCACGCCAATCAACCGTCTCGGTGGGGGCCACGGTCTCAAGCCATCGCGGGTGAATACGTCCAAGCGCCGCAGCGCTGCCAAGCCCCGCGCCAATGCCGAGCGGTCCCGTAACCCACCGCGCGATCGCCTCCCCTGCATCCACAGCGGAGCTCGCCCTTGCCAGCGCCTCGCCAGCCAAAATATAATTGGGGTCGCTGTAAATAGGCGCGAATCCCCCTAGCGGCGGCTCGCCAACGGCATTGTGCCGGCGCGCGCATGCGCACGCCACGATGGCCTCGGATCGAGAGACGCTCCCCCCGCTGAGCAGTGGCGCGTAAAGTGGGATGTGATCGACGAGACCCGATCGGTGTGCGAGAAACAGCTCGAGCGATACCCGTTCGCTCGGTGTTCCTCGAATTTCGTCAAGATACCGGACCAGCGGTGCTTCCAGGTCAAAACCGCTCTTTGCCCACGCCACCGCACATACGGACTTCGTTAAGCTTGCAAGATCGAACATGGTCACGTGCGGGTCGGGCGCGCTGACGTCCGAAAGCCAGCAATTCCCCACGCGACGTGCACATCCCGCGGCCGCGTGTGGGGCGACGCGGTCGCGCGCAACTGATTTTGCAACGTCTTCAACGCTCACGTTTCGCAAGACTCTTTGACCCTTTAAAAGATACCCCTGTACAATTTTTTTTCACGCAAGGAACAACTGATGGCCGAATTCGTTTGGGAAGCACGCGCAAAGACTGGCGAGCTTCGCAAAGGCAGCATGGAGGCGGAGAACGAAGAAGCTGTCGGGCAGCGTCTCCGTCAGCAGCAGCTCACGCCCCTGAAAGTAAAAAAGAAGGCGCGTCAGATCAGCCTCAACATCGGCACTGGCGTCGGAGAGAAGGACCTCGTCACCTTCACGCGCCTCTTTGCGACGATGATCGACGCCGGCCTGCCAATCGTCCAGTGTCTTGACATTCTGCAAGACCAGAGCGAAAACAAGCACTTCCGGGTGATCCTCCGCGACGTGAAGGCGAATGTCGAGCAGGGCTCCACGCTCAGCGACTCGCTGAAGCGCCACCCCAAAGTCTTCGACACACTCTTCACCAACCTCGTTCAGGCAGGGGAAGCCGGCGGTATCCTCGACACGATTCTCAGCCGCCTCGCTGCATACATTGAGAAGGCCTCAAAGCTGAAGCGCCAGATTCGCGGCGCGCTGGTCTACCCGAGCTCCGTCCTCGTCGTATTTCTTGGCGTTTGCGGGGTCCTATTCACGTTCGTCATTCCGAGCTTCGGAACGATGTTCAAAGACCTTGGGTCGAAAGAACCGCTCCCCGCGCTCACGCGAGGCGTCGTCGCCGTGTCGGACTTCATCATGAGTAACATGCCGTTCATCCTGGTCATGATCGTCGCGACCGTAATCGCGGTCGTGTACACCTACAAAACGCCCAAGGGAAAGCGCGCGTTTCACAAGCTATTTCTCGCGCTCCCTATCTTCGGTCCGCTCATTCGAAAGATCGCCGTCGCTCGGTTTACGCGCACGCTCGGGACGCTGCTCTCATCGGGTGTGCCGATCCTCGACGCTCTTGAAATTGTCGCCAAGACCGCAGGCAACATCCTCGTCGAAGAGGCAATCCTGCACGCCCGCGTCAAGATCAGCGAAGGCAAGAACATGGCGCAACCGCTGCTGGAGACCAAAGTGTTTCCGACGATGGTCGTGCAAATGGTCGGGGTGGGCGAACAGACTGGCGCGCTCGATCAGATGCTCAGCAAAATTGCCGACTTTTACGAGGACGAAGTCGACGTCGCAGTCGCAGCGCTCACAAGCCTGATCGAACCCGCGATGATGGTTGGCATTGGTGGCACAGACGGGGTAGTGCTCATCGCAATGTACCTGCCGATCTTCAGCATGGCCGGCAAGATCAAGGATTGAGCGTTGTCACAGGCTCGTCTAGGAGTCTGTCGGGCAAAGCCCGTCAGACTCCGTCGTGACTGTTCATGGTCAGGTGGAGCTGCCGCTCCCCCCGACACCCCCCATGCTCGGTTTGTTTAAGTGAACCTCTGGTTCGCTGCTACAGAAAGCTGGTTTTTGATGGACGCCGTGCTTGATAGTAAAGAAACTTGCGCATCGGAGAGAGGCTCTCGGTGGGCAGATCTAGCGGAGCTCGAGGGGGCACCCCTCGAACAAAACCAGTCACGACGGAGTGTGGCGGGCTTTTGCCCGACACACTCCTAGCTTCCGTGCAGACCACATCGCTCCTGGTGACCGAGGACGTACATGCGTTGCGACGGCGCATCATGTTGGTCACCGCCGCGCGCCTCGTCTTTCTCACGTTCGTGCTTGTGACGCTTGCCTTCTTCTTGTTCAAGGGAGAGCTGCAGCGCTACCCGAACACGATGCGCATCGTGTTCGGCACGCTCGCATCGGGCTACGTTGCTGCGTCCGTCTACGCGGCCCTTTTGCGGCGCATGCGTTCGCTAGGCGCCATTGTGTACGGACAGATAGGCGTCGACCAGCTCACGTGGACGCTCGTCGTATGGATCACGGGTGGCCCCACAAGCTTTGCAACGTCGTTCTACAGCCTGACGTGTTTGGTCTCGGCGATTTTGCTCGGATGGCGCGGTGCGGCCGCAAGCGCTGCCCTCGGCCTCGGTCTTTACTGGGCCCTCTGTGGAGGACTCATCAGCGGATGGCTCTCGCCACCAAGCGATCAACCGCTGGTCCACTTGGATCTTCTCGCCGCCGATCTCACCTACGCCGTCCTCGCGAACACGCTCGGCATCGCCGTGGTCGCGGCGCTCGGCGGCTACCTTGCCGAACGATTGCGCATCACGGGAAGCGCGCTCGAAGAAGCGCGTCAGCGAGCGCTTGTTGCCGAACGGCAAGCCGTGCTCGGGCGCGTCGCCGCCGGGCTAGCGCACGAAATTCGTAACCCGCTTGGATCCATTCGCGGCGCGATTGAAATGCTGCATGAATCGCCCGACCTCGCCGACGAAGAAAAAAGACTCTGCGTCATTATTGAGCGTGAGGCGTTGCGACTGAACGAACTCGTCGGCGACATGATCGACCTCGCGAAGCCTCGACCTCCGAGGGCCGAAGCCGTCGACGTTGCACGACTCGCGCGCGAGGTCGTCGAACTTGCTACGCGCTCCGAGCGCTCGCAGGAGGTCCAGGTCACATATAGCGGCCCCGCCCATCCAGTACGTGCACGTTGCGACGGCGCACAAATGCGACAAGTTCTCTGGAACCTGCTTCGCAACGCGCTTCAAGCGAGCCCGCCGGAATCGACGGTTGAGATCTCGGTTTCCGAGTACGATTCCCGCGTCGAGCTTGCCGTCAAAGACGAGGGCCCCGGCGTTTCTGCTGACGATGTTGCCAAGATGTTCGACGCCTTCTTCACCACGCGCTCGCAGGGCCTGGGGATTGGCCTTGCCGTCGTCAAGCGGATCATCGACGATCACGCCGCTATGGGCTGCGAGCTCACGATCGAGAACAGGCCTGACCACGGCGCTCAGTTTGTCGTTTCGCTTGACGCCGACGTAAGCGGCCTTCAGCACACCGTCCCCCCGCCAAAATTCCGCTAATCACTGAGGTTCTTATCGATACCGTACTTGCGTAGGTAGGCGCGCACATGATGGCGTTCCATTCCGCTCTGCCGCGCCATCTCGCTCACGTTGCCTTTCGCACGCGTCGCGAGATCGCGGAAGTACTCACGCTCGAACGCTGAAACGGCCTGCTTCTTCGATTCAGCAAACGCGGTTGCGGCCGAACGTGGACCGTCAACGGACGGCATCGTTCCGCGTGTGAGCGCAAAGACATCATCGATGGCGCCCGGCGTATCGGCGAGCGTCGCAGCAACCGAAACGACGTTGGCAAGTTCACGAACGTTGCCTGGCCAATCGTAACCGCCCATGCGCTGCGCCAGCCAGGCGAGCACGGCCGGCGCCTGCTCGGACCTTCCCGCTCGTTCGCAGAGTGTGACCGCAAGCGCTTCGATGTCTGCAAGGCGTTCACGCAACGGTGGCAATTCGATGCGAACCTGCGCGATGCGAAAAAACAGGTCGGAGCGAAATCGGCCCGCGTTCATTTCGACGCCGAGATCGCGTCGCGTCGCCGCGAGCAGGCGAACATCGACGTCTTCGTAAGTGGACCCGCCGACGCGCTTGACCTTCCGCTCAGCCAGCGCGCGAAGCAGCTTCGGTTGAAGCTCGATCGGCAACTCGCCGAGCTCGTCGAGAAAAAGCGTGCCGCCGTCCGCCTCAGCGAGCGCGCCCTTGCGCCGCTCGCTCGCGCCCGTGAAGGCACCACGCTCGTGGCCAAAGAGCAGGCTCTCTGCAAGTGTCGGCGGGATCGAGCCGCAGTCCACCACCACAAAGGGACCCGTCTTGCGCGGACTCGCATCGTGAATCGACTGCGCGACCACCTCTTTGCCGCACCCGGTTTCACCGAGGATGAGTACGCTCAGCTGAGTCGGCGCGACCTTTTCGAGCACGCTAAAGACGCGACGCATCTTTGGCGAACTGCCCACCAGGCCGCCAAAACGATCAAGAAAACCGACCTCGACGCGGCGCTTTGAGGTGGGCTCGATCGTAAGCTTGGTGTGCCCGAGCGTCACCTCGGTGGGAACGGTAATCGTCGCCTCTTGCACGCGAAGCGAGCCGACGAACGTTCCGTTCGTGCTTCCGAGATCGCGAATGACGACGCCATCCGACCCCGCTCGGACTTCGAGGTGCAGCATGCTGACCTCAGCATCGGCGAGGACCAGCCCTGCTCCCACGTCCCGGCCGATCACAACCGGGTCGACATCAACGGCGACCTGCGCACCGGTTGGGGCGTGCACAATCCCGCCGGAGACGTACCAATTGACGACCCGCGTGCGGGTAGCTCCGTTCGTCATGTCGGCCCCATTCTATCGCGTGCAAGGAGTTCGGCACATATTATAGTCGGGGCGCCAGTCGGCGACGCGCGATGCCATTCTCTCCGCAACAACTTAAGAAATTCCTGGTGGACGCGGGGTTTGAGGTTTTCCGCATGCGCGGCGACGAAGTGATGCTCGCAGAACGCCCACGCGAGAACCTCATTCTCGACTCGTTGGTGTCGCTCAAGTGCGGCCCACCGCTTACGGTTCGGGCAGTGTTTCGCGCGCAGAAATCCAGCTTCCAGCATGACGATGCGGCCCAGCTTTTTCGTCGCGTTCGTTGCCTGGCGTCCGTCGCAATCGGGTTCGAAGAACGCGTTGCGTACGTCGTCCCGGTGAACGATCCGGGCGACGCATCGCACCTGCTCGACGAGTTCTATGATGTGCTTGTCGTGGCCGAAGCGCGCTCGCCGGAGGCAGCGATCGAGCTCGTACGGCAGGCGCTAGGTTTCGACAAGCGCCTTACCTAATTACCTAAGCGCCCTAAATCACGAATAGTCCTTCTCTTTGCGTTCCTGGTCTTCTTTGCACTGAATGCAAAGCGTAGTTTCAGGTCGCGCTTCGAGGCGCTTGATTGCGATTTCTTCGCTGCACTTTTCGCAAGTGCCAAACGTACCGTCGTCGATGCGCACGATGGCCTTGTCGATTTTGTCGAGGAAGGACTTCTCGCGGCCGCGCAGGCGGAACGTGAACGACTGCAGGTACTCGCTCGAGGCGAGGTCCATTTCGTCGGGAAGATCGTCGGTGTCGAGCGTCATGTCTTCCTCGAGGGTTTGCTTCGCCTTCTTGAGGATTTCTTCTCGCTTGTCGGCGAGCAGGGTCTTGAACTTCTTGAGCGTTGCCTTGTTCACGTCGATCTCTCCTCGCGTGCTTTTCTCAACCTGCCGCAGCGTTGCGGACCGTCGAAGGGGCAACAAGCTACGCACCCCGATCGGTATCGTCAACGGCAAGACGCCACCTGCTAAAGGAACAATGCACCGGGCGGCACACGAGGTAGGAGCATGGGTCATGTTGGCGCTAGGCATTGACGAGAACGGCCTTGGCCCGCGGCTAGGGCCGTTGGTGGTTACATCGATTGCCGCGCGCGTCGATGCAAGGGGCGCGCGCGCGATATCAAGGAGGGCACGCGGAAAACTCGCGCTGCGTCTCGGTGACAGCAAGGACCTTGTCTCCTTCGGTAAGGCTGACCTCGGCGAGGCGTGGGCACGAGCGATACCCATGGCGCTTGGTTACGCGCACGCCACCCCGCAAGCACTTCTCGCAACGCTTGCCCTCGACGAGAAGGCAACACTCGAAGCGCCATGCCCAGACGCAACGCATCGCGCCCAGTGTTGGACGCATGCCAAGCGCTTCGAAGCGGATGACACGTTGGTCAACTTGATTGCCAATGACCTCGCGTGCCTTGAGAAACGCGGCATTCGCGTCGTGGGCGCAAAGAGCGTGATCGTCTGCAACGACACGCTCAACCGCGCTGCGGCCCTTGGGACATCGCGATTTCGCGTGGACCTTGGTGCGATGGAACGGCTGCTCCTCGCGGCGCGCAAAGAGTTTGGAGAAGAGGTCGATGCGGTCTGCGGTAAGGTGGGCGGGTTCGATCGCTACCCGGCTCACTTTTCGCACCTCTCCGGTTACCTTTACACGACACTCGAAGAAGGACGCGCGGCAAGCACCTACCGCATCGCGGGCCTCGGACGCGTCAGTTGGGTGCGCGATGCCGACGCGTCGAACTTGCTGGTCGGCATGGCCTCGCTCGTCGGCAAGTGGGTGCGCGAAGCGTTGATGGGCAACATCGTCCGCTTCTACCAGGGCCACCTGGGCGACCTCACGCCGGCAAGCGGCTACCACGATCCGGTGACGAGCCGGTTCATCGACGCGACGGCCGCCACGCGCAAACGTTTGCGGATCGCGCCGTCCTGCTTTGAACGCGAAGCCGCAAGAAAAGAAACGCTCAGCGCCTCGCGCGGCTGACTACTTCTTCGGTCGCGCAGGCGCACCACCGGCTGCAGCAAGGGCCGCTTTCAACTTTGCGAGCTTCTCGTCCTTCGACAACTTCGCGGGGTCAGCGGCGAACTCCTCATCACCGATGCCGAGGAGCAAATTGCCTTTGCGCGCAAAAATATAATCGGCCTTGCTCTTATTGGCACCGTCGACCACGAGAGCGAACGCCTCTTCGCCGAGGTCTTTCACCGCAGCCACGCCAGGCTTGCTCTGAAGCTTGTGGGCAGCGCCCTTCGCAATTTCAGCCTTGTCGCCATCGATCGCTACGAAGCGGTAACGTTTGTCGCCTTCCTGGTAGAAGCCAATCGCGGTCGGGCCCACATTCGTAACCCCAAATGCGTCTTTTGGAAAAAACTGCAGACCGAGCGGAATCATGTTTGCGCGAGGCAGAGCCGTCGCCGAAGGGAGCGCCACTTCACCGGGGAGCTTGGCGCCGATTTCTTTTGCAATGACCGAAGTTACTTTTTCGTTCGCTTTGGCGATCGTGTCCTTCGTGGCTTTCGGATCTTCGGTGTTGAAGGTGAGCTCGATGAGGTGCGCGCCCTTCCAAACGTACGCGTTGCTCTTGCCGATTGCGCCATAGCCGCCAGCGTCAAGCGGCTTGACGGTTGCCTTGGCCGGATCGCCGTCGGCCACCACACGCTTTGTGTACATGCCGAGCGCACCCGCCGCATCGGCGAAGGTTGACAAGTTGATCTCAACGCTCGCGGGTGCACCAGAGCCATCGACGTATCGAAGCGCAACGACCCGCTTCAGACCGAACCGCTTGTACACCTCGCACTCGCCGTCGAACGCGGTGGTGCACACTTCGTCCATCGTGAACTTACCGCCCTCGCCGTACGTCTTCTCGACGGCGGCTGGGTCGATGCAGAACCCAGCTGCCGTTCGTGGAAAAAACGCCCCGCTGACCGCATCTTTGACCTGGCCGCCGCCGCTCGCGCACAAGTCGGTGGTTGCACCGGCGCTCGAGATGGCGGGAGGGGCCGTTGGAGGTGGCGTCGATTCACCACCGCCGTCGGTCTTGCAACCCGCAAGGAACGCACACGCCATAAGACCAAGGGGCAACGCCGATCGTGTCATCCGAACACCTCGGTGCGCAGCTCTAGCACAGCCCACGCTTTGAGAAAGTTGCGCAGCTCGCGGCTATGCATATTTTGCGGACTACGCAATATTTCACGTCCCAGCCAGCGCCCTATATCCTGTTTTCGTGCGTTTTTTACTGCGAGAGCGTTCCGGAGCCCGGCCTGGCTTCGGCACAAGGCTTGCTCCTCTGGTAGCTGCGATGGGTTCCTGTCTTCAAATTGAGCGAATGCGCCAACCGGGCGGCCGGCGCTTAACCAGGCGCGGCTTCACGCTGATCGAACTGATGGTCACGGTCCTCGTGGTCAGCATCCTGGCCTTGCTCGCCATTCCCGCTCTGACCAAGGCACAAGACGACCGCGTCGCCTACCAAAACACGGTCATGGTGTCGCAACTGTTGCGGCGCGCGCGCACGAACGCGGTCGGACGAGGCGCGGCGATGCTTGTGACGATCACAAGCAACGGCACAACCGATCGAGGGACGTTCACGGTCTACGAAGGGGTTCGCGCCAATGGCAGCGGGGCTGGGGGCTCCGACACGCCGCAGCCCGCTTGTCGCTTTCCGACCGATTGGACGAATGCGGCGATGAAACGCAAAGTCGCAGAGGCATCGCTGAACGGTGGGGGCGACGCCTCAATCGGCATTGAGACAACCGTGCAGGTCTACGAGACTGGCACGCCTACTGGCTACCCGAGTCTCAACATCTGTTTTGCACCGTCGGGGCGCTCCTATATCTCTGCGACGCTCGACTTTAACGGCAAGCAGCCGAACCTCGCACCAGTGACGATCGATGTCTCGCGAATGGTTGGGGGGTCACCCGAGGGGCTCCGTCGGCGCGTCGCGCTCAGTCCTGGTGGAGCGACCACCATTCAGCGGCTCTAGTCCCTCGTCACAGAAGGTCGTCGGAATAACCCTATGGTCCAAAGCAACATCACCGCCGACAGACGCAAGCCACGCGGGTACACCACCGTTGAGGTCATGATGGCCATGACGCTGTTTGCGATCGGCAGTGCGGGCGTGATCAGCATGCAGCGTGCCGCCGTCATCAGCAATACCGACGTCCGCAAGATCGACTTGGCGTCGACGATTGCAAGGCAGTGGATGGCCCGACTCCACCGAGATTCGAGCAAGTGGACGCTCCCAAGTGCTCGAAACCCGAGCGGGAATAACCTTGCAAACGCGGCTTTACTCAACCACGTTGACAATCTTTGGAGGAGGCCAGACGACTACGCAAACGCCGCCAACCCCGAAGGCCGAAGCCCGGCGTTCGACATCGTCGGTCGCGATCTCCTTCTATCGCAAGTGGCACAAGCCCAGTTTTGCGTGCATGTGCGCCTCAAGTGGCTCGAGACCAATCGCATGATGCGCGCCGAGGTGCGCGTCTATTGGCCGCGTGACGAAGTGCGTTCGGCGGCAGGCGACTTCTGCTCGACCGCTCCGGCTACCATAACGGCCACGCCGCAGAACTTTCACTTCGTCTACGTCGCCGACGCCGTGCGCGAGAATATTGTCCCATGAGCACCAACCCACCTCACGCCCGAAGAGTGAAGCGAGCGCCCCAGCAGGGCTTCACGCTCACTGAGCTGATGTCGTCGCTCACCGCGGGGTTGTTCATTGCGGGCGCAGTCGTGAGTATCTCGCGCTCCGCATCCGAGACTTTCCACGAGGAGGGGCGCACGCTGACCGCGCAAAATGGATCTCGTCAAGCAATGGAACAAATTAGTCTTGACCTGATGCGTGCGGGATACATGAGCACCGCCAACATTCAGGCGGACCCGTTCATCGCAAGACCGCCAGGTATTCCTATCAACGACGTAATCCCGGGTCAGTACCTCGGACTGCGTCGCCTTGCGGGCGTGCACCTGTTCGTGGGGGGGTCGAAAGCGGCAACCGAACCCCAGTCGACGTACGCGGGACTCAATCCTGACAAAATCGAACTCGGCGGAAACTTCACCACAGCGGATCAATATGCCGTCCGCGAGATCGCGGCGACCGTCGACGGGTGCCAGCGCATTTGGTTGCAAGCCGATTCGCCAGCCATGTGGCGACTCACGGCGACGACAGCTGGAATCGACGCGACGCTGCTCATCAACGCCTTCAAACCCGGTCCGACCGCGAGCACGCGACAATTCATGGTTCGCATTCAAGACGACACTGGTCGATATCAGTACGCGCCGACCTGCGGCACCAGTACTGCGGTCGGCATCATCGGCGGCTTTCCGTACGTCGACGTTGCACAGAATTCGTACTCAGTCGGCGTGCTCACGGCAGTGCAGGCCGGAACGGCCGGCGGGTCGTCGGGCTACGGCTCGGGCATGCTGATCAACCCGGTCCAAATTGTGCGCTGGACGATTACGAATGCGCCGCCGGCCAATTCGGTCGCCGCGATGACACCAACGGCCGACGCCTCCAAGTTCTATCTCCTCCGAGAAGTGATCGACGCGCTGGGGGCGACCGATGCAAGCACGACACAGGTCGTCACCGAGTACCCGGTTGATCTGAAATTTGCGCTCACCGTAGAGACGGGCGACGTCACGGCGACAAACACAGCGCACTCCATTTTTCCATTTGAAGACACCGCCAACGCATTGTGGTCCTACGACGTATCGGGCACCGGACCGTCATCGACCGGTCCACAGCGCATTCGAGCGGTGCGCGTGCGGTTCGCGACGAGAGCGCCGCTACCCGATCGTGAGGCCGCAATTGCCGTGACGCCTACGGGGCCCGAAGGTCAGCGATTCATGCATCGCTACTGCACGGCTACGGCGGTTGAGAAGTGCAGCGACGGCTCGCGCAGCCATGCCCGGGTGCGGACGTTGACCAATGAGATCGCTCTCTCCAATCAGAGCCGGTGGTTCTATTGAGGCGCCCATGACCGACCCGATGGTTCAACCCACGAGAAAGGCGAACGAACGTGGTGCGGTGATTTTCATCGTGGCGATGACGCTCTCTCTCCTCGCAAGTCTCGGCCTCTACGGCCTCAAGGCGTCGAGCGAAGAACTTGCGTCGAGCGGTAATTATCTGCGCAATTCACAAACGCACTTCATGACGGAGTACGGCGTGATCGGCACAGCCAATGAAATGAGCGGGCCTCGTGCTCAGCTTTACCTGAGCCTGATGACCAGCCCGACCTCTCGAGACACCAAGTGCCTTTCGCTCGCCGGGGTGCCTGATACAGCAAGTTTACAATCGCTCGCTTGTCGGCGCATGGGAGCGGCTGAGGTCACTCAAAAATGGCCGATCCCGTATATGGATGCGTACGTGGACCCGACGACACCGGGCAGCTTGGGCCCCGTTCCACGTAAGGGCGACTTCTTCGTCGAGATCACTGACCCGGTTCAAGTCGCGCCGCCGGCTGGGTTCGACCAAAACCTCGGTCTTTGTTTTATGCAGTTTACGGTCACGGTGACTGGACTCACGCAGCACACGAGCCCGGCCTCGACAACAGCGCTCTACCGCGGGTTCGGTCTTGAATCCGGTCGCGGTCGCATCACCGGAGGGCCTGTCCGATGTCCATGACTACGACGCGAAGACTGGCCACGCGCGCAGCGAAGTTAGTTGGCGCATTGAGCGCGCTATCGGTGCTCGAAGGCAACGCTCGCGCGCAGCAAAACGATGTGTCGCCACCGTTGCCAAACGTCATGTTGCTCATCGACACGTCGGGATCGATGGAAAGGTTAATTGACGGTCGCGATCCCGAGCTTGAGCCGACGGCAATCTGTAACCCAGCTGCACAGTCGAGTCCCAATCGGTGGGGTATCGCGCTCGAAGCACTGACCGGCAAATTCGTTGGCGGCTATCACTGCCTCGCGATGAGCCGCAAGGCAGGTCAAACCATCACCAACGGTAGACCGGTGAGCGAGTTCTTGAGCACGTATTCACTCGGGGCAAACTCGCCCTACGACAACGAGTATCACCTGCCCTACCACCGGCCCATGACGGGCTCTGACCTCGCAACAGCTTGCGTCGTCACCCCGGGGACCGCCTATACGGGGGCAACCCCTGGCCAACCCGTCGGCGGCCTCGACGGATCGTTTCCCGGTAACGCGCTTCTGGACCGCTTCTACAACACGGTCAACGCGTGCACGTTCAACCAGACGCCCGACGGTATGCTCGACACCAGTCAAGACATCATGCGCTTCGGCTTGATGACGTTCGACGGCGATGAAGGCGCGGGGGTCGGCGTCACCGGTAGCCCGCTCACGAATGCCGCAAACCCGTTTCCGGGTCAGTGGAGCTACTTTCCCGGCTGGGACACAGGGGCCAGTTCCACGTACAACGGGTGGCCGGTCAATTGTACACCCTCGCCGGTCGTGCCCTTCGAACTCGGCGCGCGCAACCCCGCGGCACCTCCCTGGGAAGGCCGCATGGTACGCTTCCCGGGGCCGTCGGTCGATGTGACGGCGCTGCGCAGTCAGTCCGCGGCGATTCAGCGTGTGCTGCTCGCGTCGCGTCCCTATGGCGCCACACCGATCGGCGCGATGCTCGAAGACGCGCGCTATTATTTTTGGACCTCTCCGAACGGGCCGCAGACCGCCGACGCCTACGTGACGAACGGCTGCCGTGACCAGTACATCATCCTGCTGACCGACGGCGCTCCCAACCTCGACCTGCGACCCTCGTGCGAGGGGGGTGGCGGCATTCCGGGCAAGTGCCCTTACGAAAAGCCCGATACGACCGCGGCGTTGCTGGCGTCGGGGAGCGGAGGGCGCGCGGTCAAGACGTACGTGATCGGATTTGCAGTGTCGAGCATCGTCGACCAGGCGCAGACTGTCTATTGCTCGAGCCTGGTTACCAATGGGGAGCTGAACGCGCAGGGTGTGACCGCTTGCGCGGGCGGCAATCCGAAATACTCGGCGTGCTGCAAGCTTCAGCAGATCGCGATCGCGGGCGGCACTTCAAAAGCGTACTTCGCCGACACCGCGGGTGACCTCCAAGTGGCGCTCGGCACCATCATCGCGACGATCGGCCGTTCGACCACGACGCGCACGGTGCCCACGTATTCACCGCAGGTTGCCAATCCGGCGGCGGATCCGGCCAGCCCAACGACGGCCACGTCACTGTACTTGTCAAGTTTCCAGGCCACCCCAGGCGCGGCATGGACGGGCACCGTCCAACGGCAGCGCGCGACGTGCACGCTCTCGGGCGGAAACTTCACCGTGCCACCGCCCGTAGTTGAGGAGAACAAGGGCGACGACTTTGCAAAGAACCTCAACTCGAACGTCGGCAACGCGCGAAACTTCGTCGCGGTGCTTCCGGCCGACTTGCCGTCGCCGCAGGTCGGCGTCGATGCGAGCGTATCGATTCGCCCTTTCCTCGCGACGCCTGCACCCGACAACCTCCAGCGGATCTTGGGCACGCAGTACATCGGAAACGCGGCCACCATCATCACCAACCTCACCGCGGCATCGATGCAAATTGGCACGATGTCGTGCCCAAATTTGCTGAACAACGCGTGGCTCACCACAGGCGATTGTAAGGCCCTCGCGCTCAACTTCACGTTTGGACAAGCGACAACGAATGCGATGCCCGGGGGGTTCGCCGCATTCGTGCCCCGCTTCGGAAATGCGTTCGGCGACGTGTTTCACGCCTCACCGGCGATCATCGGCGCCCCGAGCGCAATGATTCGAGACGAATCGTATCAAGCGTTTCGCATCGCGAAGGCGACACGCAAGATGGTGCTCTACACAGCGACGAACGACGGATTGCTGCACGCCTTCGACACCACTGTAAGCACCAAGACCAACAACGAGCTCTGGGCGTTCCTCCCACCGGCCGCGATGCCTCGCATCTTGTCGACCTACCCAGCCGGCCACCAGCTTCTTCTTGACGGTTCGCCGGTCGTAAAAGACGTCATCTGGGAACGCACTTCCGCGACCCTCGGCACTGCTGCGAACTGGCACACCATGCTCGTCGCGGGCTTCGGTCCACAAGGCCGTGGCTACTACGCGCTCGACGTCACCGATCCGGTCGTGGGAGTAGGGTTAGGGCCGCAGTTCCGATGGCAGCTGACGACAACCTCTCCTAGCGAGGCCAATATTTTTGCGCAGTCATCAGGCACGCCGGTGATCACGACGATTTACGCCAACCCAGACGGAGCAGGCGCTCGCGAGATCGGTGTCGCGATCTTGCCCGGCGGGATCACAGCGGCGCCGTTGGTCGTCTCCTCGTGCGCCCGCGCGGCCAAAGCGACCAACGCGGCTCCACCGAGCGGCTACACGTATCGCGCCAACGTGCGATGCTGGGGCGCTGGCGGGCTCCCAACCGACCCGGTCGAAGGACGCTCGATGACCATCGTTCGTCTCGACACGGGCGAAGTGCTGCGCACATTCATGCGCTCCGCGGACGCGCCGCCATCGCTTGTGAGCGCCGGTCGGGTGCTCAACACCGCACTCGACTCGCCGATGTCGGGTGCGGTCGCCGCGTATCCGTCGGGCCCTGGCGCCATCGCCCAAAAGTTTTTTGCTGGCGATGCCGATGGCACGATGTGGAAGTTTGACATCAGCTCGACCAACCCTGCGCTCTGGACGGGCGAACTCTTCTTCGACACGGTGAATGGCACGGTCGATGTCACCGAAAATGCATACAAGAACGGCGCGCCGATTCAGGTTCCACCCGTGCTTTCGCTCGACCGCGCAGGCAACGTGGTGATCAACGTGGCCACTGGCGACCAAGAGCTCTACGGCTACACGGGCGACTTCTACGTGTATTCCCTCTCGGAAAAACTACAGGGAGATCCCATAAAATTGAGGGCCGCCGTCAATTGGTACAGCAAGTTGATTGACGGCGAACGCGTCAGCGGGCCGATGGCTGTGTTCGATGGCACGTTCTACTTTGCGACTTACAAGGCAGTGAACCCCGCATCAGGAAACGTCTGCTTGGGGGGAAGCGGGCGGCTTTGGGGTCGCGATTTCGCGGTGCCCGATGACCCACTTGATCTCACGAAGGGAGGCTTGCGAAAAATGCAGCCCCCCGCTCCCGCCGCGCCACAAAATCCACCCCCGATGTTCATTCAACCGGGCGACTACGACGCGACGCTGGTCGGAAAAATCATCCCGGGCGTGTCGGTCAGCGTGACACCTGCGTGCGCAGACGTCTCGTCCTCTGGAGCAGACGTGTATGTCGCAGGCGCCACGCACACCCAGGCATCAAACGTCAGCCCCGGTCAGTATGCGCTCTTCACCCAGGTCGGCGGGAAGAACGCCACGGGCAACGGCGCCGCAAACCAGACCTACACACAGAACCTCGCCACACCCAACACCGCGACACTGGTCGACTCATGGGCTGCGGTCGTCGATTGAGCCGCCCGCTCTATGCCGCAGCGATCGCCGCTTGCGCAATCACCATCGGTTGCAAGAAGGCGCCCGAGCCAGCCGAGGCGCCGCCCGAGCCCACGCAAGCGAAGCCAGCCACGCATTTGGCACCTGACGAGTTACTTGAAGGAACCGATGAAGCGTTCGAGCTCGTTCTGCCCAGAGGCGCCCTCGTCAAGCACCGATTCGTCGATCAAGTGCTCATCGAAGCCACTTTGCCATTCGACAAGTTAATTGCCTATATCAAGGCGCATGTTTCCGGCGGGACGCTGAGCCTGAGCGAGCGCAAGGCGACCTTCGAGCACGTGCACTCGAAAGGCTCCCGAGACCTGCGGGTCGTGCTTCAAGCTGGCCCCTTTGGACAGGTACGGATGGACGTTCGCGACATCACAGCGCCGCTAGCGCCGATTCTTCCGGACGAGGAATCGCGATGGCGAGCTGCAGGACTCAGCCGCGACGGGAAGATTCTCAACAAGACGAAGCTGGATTAGTTGACCTTCCGTGTTCGCGGTCACTCGTCATTGCGACTCGCCTTTCGTCGCACCTTCTTGTCCTCGTAAGGAGCGACGCCTGAAACGTCGACATCGTCGGGGAGCGCGCCGCGTTTCTCATCGTACGCTCGCTCCCACATCGCAATGAACGCTTCGGCGGAATTCTCGATGTTCGCGGTGTCGACGCCCAGCCGCTTCAGGTCGGCGACGACATCAGCCATGAGATCGACGCGCGCAAAACCCTTCGTGTCGAACTCGCTACCGAGCCCTTGAGTGGCGGCCTTCCCCTGCGCACGCTGCTGCGCCTCCCGCTCAAAATCATACGCCCCTTCGCATGCCTCCTTCGGGTCCCCGAACCGCGGCGCCATCTGGGCGATGAGACCGTTGAGATCACTGCCAAAGGCAACGGGGACTTTGAGGCCAATCGCAGCGAGTTGATACTGCTGGGCAAACGACCGCGACGAGCCGTGGCAGTTGTTGGCCACTCCCGACTTTCGGTACGTGAGCATCTCCTCTGCGCCAGTGCGCAGGCCGAACACACCGCCGGTTTTCTTGATGCGCGCGACGAGCGACGCGGGCGACAAACGTTCGTCTCCCTCCTGCTTCTCCGGCACCATGATCTCCTTCAAGTAGCCGTGGGATCGATAGACCGGGTAGAAGCGATTTTCCCTGGCCAAATCGAACGTGTCGTCGAACGCCCGACGCGACATGTGCGCCGTATCGACGAGCATTTTTCGCGCCATCATCGCGCGGACGAGCTTCTTTCCATCCGCGGTGAGCCCGTCGGCGTT
>CAMBEV010000026.1 GCA_945865595.1 Nannocystis exedens
CTTGACCTCTGGGACCGAGGTCGGCAGTTTCGAGACCAATGGCCTCGCAGGTGCGGTTACTACCGGTGGCGGGAGGGTCGCAGTTGGCTCTGGCGCTGAGACAGCTGCAGCGACCGCAATCGGCACAGCGGCTGTTTTCTTGGCCACGACCTTAGCCGTTGCCTTGGCTTTCTTGGCCACGACCTTAGCCGTTGCCTTGGCCCTTGCCTTGGCCGTTGCCTTAACTGGCGCGCGCTTGGTGGACAACGCTTTCGCCGCTGCTTTCGGTGAAGGCTTCTGGACTGGCTTAGTCGCGGGCTTTTTGGGCATGGATCTCCCGGGTGGGTTAGGGGGCATCACGCTCGAAAACCGTGCGTGATCCACGAGGGGAGAGCCGCGTACCACTTTGGCGGTTGCTTCGTCAATGTGGTCGTGTGACTTACCGTCGCAATTGACGGGTTTGTGGCGATTGACGTCGAATTTCATGTTCTGGACGGTCGCCGACTACCAACTCATGACGTCGGCAACGGTTGCCTGTGTTGCCGCAAGCAAGCCATCCGCGATGCGCAGGGCGTCCACGACCAACGCAGCTTCGATGCGATCGTCCCAAGTTTGTACCTTTAGGTCGGACAACTTTTCGTGCAATCCGCAAAGGCGGCCGAGGGGATCGTTCGCAAGGACGTTGAAGCTCGCCAAGAATCGCTCGGCGGCCCGATCGCCAAATGTACCCAGCATTGCGCATTTGAGCGCAACTCGCGCGGGGGTACCTGCAAGCGGCGTCGCCGCGATCACAAGTCCCGTGCACGTGGCCAGCAACCCAGCAACGGCGGCCCCTTGCGTGCCCTCGAAGGGCCCGAGGGCGAACCAACGCACGGGCGCGTCGTGCGCAAACTTGCGGAGTGTCGCAAGCGGTTCAAGGTCCGCTGCGGGCTTCACCTTCTTAAGCGCCCGCTGTGAAAAGAGGTGGGCGACGCGTAGCGGCCCCAGGCGACCTGACTCCCACATCGCGAAGCGGCCTTGGACCATGCCGAGTTGCTCACGCCCGCGACGCGAGGCGCCCCACGTTCGGTTCAGCGGCTCAAACTGGTGAGTGTGCCCGCGATCAATCGCACTGCCCTCAACCTCTACGCGGTCGCGGAACCAACGCTCAAGGCCCGCTGGGCTAAATGAGCCAAGGACGGTGACGAATTCAGTCGCGTCATCAAAGGAGGCCACCGTCAGCGATCGCACCGCGCGCAGATCACAGCCACCGTGGTTTGCGGCAAACGCTTCGAACCGCTCAGCGCTGATCATCTTCATCACCGCTTCGTGGGCTGAGCTCTCCACGATGTGCTGCGGCTCGATCGCGATGAGCGAACGCAGCCCTGCCAGCGCGTGGAGCATTTCCGCGCTCGAAACGTCGAGCGGCATCGCGGTGTTCCCTCTGTGCTTAGCTGCCCTTGGATGGCAGGCGCCAATGGCTTCGGCAAGAGCCAGGCTGATTGCGCTGCCGATCACCGAACGACGGTTCATCAATCGTCTTCGTCGTCGAAGTCATCGCTGGCTGGCCCATCGTCACCGCCAGTGATCGCAAATGCGCGGCTCGCATTGACGATCTCGCGCAGCTCCTTGCCCGCCTTGAACCGCGGCAACATTTTTGCAGGAATCTCGACCTTCTCGCCGGTGCGGGGATTTCTTCCGCCACGACGGCGACGCGCGCGCGCCTTAAAGGTTCCGAAGCCGCGGATCTCGATCCCGTCGGTCTGACGCATCGCAACGGCCATCGTCTCGAACACGCAGTTGACGACTTGTTCCGCGCGCGCTTTCGTAAGCGCTCCGCGGACTGACAGCGTATCGATAAGCTCACTCTTCGTCATGGCTTCGAAAAGCATCCTAACCTTCGGTCCCAGGAGTTCGCTGGATAATTTCTGCGTGCTGCCACTGCTGCTCACGCTTGCCTCGATGACGGCCTCGGCGCACGCCGTGGCGGAGGCAGCTACGCCCGCACCTCAAGCAGTCGTGATTGCGCCGAAGGTCAAAAAAGACGACGGAGCGCAGTACCCGAAGGAGGCGCTCGCCGCCGGCATGCTCGATCCACTCACGGTGGTGTTGATCGTTGAAGTGAATGTGGACGGGACGGTGCGCCGTGCGATTGTCGACCGCTCTTCAACGGTCGCATCCGTCGACGCGGCAGCGGTTGCAGCGGGTGAGAATTTGCTTTTTGAGCCGGCCACGCGAGCCGGAAAACCTGTCGCTGCAAAAATCCGGTTCACCTATCAATTCGTTCGACCGCGATCGCGCTTTTCGGGACGAGTGACGAGCCAACAAGGGTTGCCGCTTGACCACGCGGTCGTCGATGTTGTTGGCGTCGATGGCGTGAGGCGAAGCGTCATCACCGATTCTTCAGGGCGTTGGGCCATTGAAGGTTTGGTCGCTGGAAAGTACACCGTTGCGGTTACCCATCCGGACCATCAGGCGCAGGCAGCCGATGAGGTGTTGAGCGCGGGTGAGGTCGCGAACGTGACAAGCCGACTCGCGAAGATGACTGCGCCAGAGCTCGCCCCGAGAGCACCCGTCGCGCGCTTATCGACAGAAGAAGTGAGGCCGATCGAAGAAGTGCGGGTGCGCGGAGTAAAGCCACCTCGCGAAGTCACGCGTCGCACGGTTGACGATCGCGAAATCAACCGTATTCCAGGGACCGGCGGCGACGCGCTCCGGTCGATTCAAAACCTTCCAGGTGTGGCGCGGCCGCCGGGTCTCGCGGGTCTGCTGATCGTGCGAGGTGCTGCTCCTCAAGACACGAATGTTTTTGTCGACGGTACGTTGATTCCGATTGTTTACCATTTTGGTGGACTCACCTCGGTGATTCCGACGCAGCTTACCGACAAGGCCGACCTGAACCTGATCGAGAAGATCGATTTTTATCCCGGAAACTTCAGCGCGCAGTACGGACGCGTCATGGGCGGGGTCGTCGACGTCGGAATTCGTAACCCAAAGAGTGACGGAAAGGTGCACGTCACCGGAAGCCTCGACCTGATCGACGCGCGTGTTCTCGCGCAAACGCCCGTTTTCAACTCGGGATGGACGCTCACGCTCGCCGGACGACGCTCGTGGGTCGACGCCGTTCTCAAGCCAGTGTTCGCTGCGAGCGGAGCAACGGTGACGACCGCTCCGGTCTATTACGACTTCCAAGCAATCGCGAACCGCGAATTCGGTAAGAACCAAGACCTTCGCCTCTTCTTCTTTGGTTCCGACGATCGCTTGCAGTTACTCACGTCGTCGCTTCCAGGGTCGCAACCCGCGGCGGGGGGCAACCTCAGCGCACACACTGGCTTCTGGCGGATGCAGGCTCGATATCGTAACCGCATCGGTCGCAATACAGAGCTTCGGCTGGTTTCGGCGATCGGCAAGGACGTTATCGACTTCGCCTTCGGGGACCTGATGTTCCGACTCGACTCGACACCCATCTCGGTGCGCGGAGAAGTGAACCACAAGCTCTCTTCGCGCTTGTCGGCGAACGTCGGCATCGATTGGCTCGTCACGCCTTATTCGGTCATCGTTCGCGCACCGCCCGCGCCGCGTCCGGGCGAGCCACCCGCAGGGCCGTTTCTCAGCCAGCTCCCGATCACGACACAAGAGACATCGACGCTCTATCGACCGGCGGCATACGCCGAACTCGAGATGACGCCGTGGAGGGCGGGACGCATCGTGCCTGGCGTTCGCCTCGACTACGCAGCTGACGCGAAGGCTTGGGATCTCTCGCCGCGGTTCAACTTTCGCCAGGACCTTCCCACCGAGAGGCGCACGACAATCAAAGGTGGCGCCGGAGTATACGCTCAACCGCCGCAGCCTCAGGAGACGAGTTCTACGTTTGGTCAGGCCAATTTACGATCCAATCGGTCGATTCATTACACGCTCGGCGCCGAACGTGAGCTCACGGACGAGGTCGAACTCAGCGTTGATGGCTTCTACAAAGACCTTGATTCCCTTGTTGTTGCGCGCGCCGGAAATTCAGGCATCGGCCGCATTTTCGGGCTCGAAACGCTGCTGCGCTGGAAGCCGCGCGGGCGTTTTTTCGGCTGGCTTGCGTACACGCTCATGCGCAGTGAGCGACGCGACACACCTGATTCGCCGTGGCGAACGACGCCATTCGATCAGACCCACATCTTGACGGTTCTCGGGAGCTACCAGCTTGGCCGCGGCTGGGAAGTCGGCGCGCGCTTTCGTCTTGTGTCAGGGAACTTGACGACGCCACAACAGTACGGCTTTTACGATGCCAACACCGGTGTCTACCTGCCGACGCTCGCGGTGCCGCCCTTTAGTGAGCGGTTGCCGTTGTTTCACCAACTTGACGTTCGTGTCGACAAGACGTGGCGCCTTGGTGTGCGCGGCAACATCCACTTTTATCTCGACGTAATCAACGCCTACAACCAAGGCACTGTGGAGGCCGTAGGGTACAATTACAACCAGACGAAACGGAGCTACGTGACCGGATTGCCTTTCATTCCGAACCTCGGATTTTCCTGGGAGTACTGAGATGCGACGCGCCGCAATGCTCACTTTCATCGTGGCGTGTAGCAGCTGCATGTCGGGCTTCGATCCGTCCAACATCGTGTCTTCGGTCCGCGTGCTCGCGACCAAGATCGACAAGTCGTACGCGGCGCCTGGCGACACGGTCACGCTCGAGACGCTCGCGTTTGATGGTCGCGCGAACTCTGCAACCGCCACGCTCCCGCTCAAGCTCGTGTGGTTTCCTATTCTTTGTACGAACCCCGCGAACGAGGCTTATTACAACTGCTTCTCCAACCTCGGGGCCGCAGGGACAGCCATTGGTGGGACGACAACCCCGCAGGATACCGATCTGACCGATCTCTTGCCCTCAGGGCCCACTTATAAAGTGACCCTCCCAAGTGACATTATCGCGAAGCACAAACCGCCACAGAGCGGTGAGAACTACGGTCTTGCGATTGTGTTTCAGATGGCATGCGCCGGACGCGTGAAGTTCGTTTCGGTTGATCCCGAGTCGCTCAGTTCGCAGAACGCGCCGATCGGGTGTTTCGATGAATCGGGCGCCCGCCTTGGCGCTGACGACTACGTCATGTCGTTCACTCGCATCTATGCCTTCGAGAAGCGCACGAATCAAAATCCCCCTGTCGAACATCTGGTGGTCGACGATCAGTCCGCGCCGTTCGGGTTCTCAATCAATCGCTGCAACGAGGCCAAGCCCGAGAACTGTCCCTTCGCTCAAATCGACACGCACGTCCCCGACGGGGCGCAAGAGGTGCGTGAGGGCGAAGCTGATTCAGAGGGCAAGACCCGAAAAGAACAAGTCTGGGTTACCTACTACACAACCGGCGGTCGCTTCGACGATGACGCCAAGCTCCTCTTTGACGTCGAAACCGGGCGCGTTCCACGGAGTGCCAACAAATTTCGCGCGCCATCGCAGCCGGGTTGGTACAGGCTCTGGGCGGTGGTGCATGACAATCGAAATGGCATCAATTGGCTTGAAGTACCCTTCGAAGTGCGCTGAGCGGTATGCTCACGTTCATGGTGCGCGTCCGTACGGGTCTTGCGGGTCTGGTTACGCTCATGACGTGCGTTGTCGGATGCAAGCGCGCTGACTACGTCAATCACATTCACCAGGACGATGTGGTCCAGCAGTCGCCCGACGTCGCCAAGTTCGATCCGAACAACATTGTCAGCGCGGCCACGCTCACTGATGCCTCTTCGTTCGATGTGACCTACATCGAAGGGTTCCTTCGCTCGTCCCCCTATGGCGGGCCGAGTTTTCTTTCGACCTACAGCTCGAATGGCGTCAGCGCCGCCGACGCGATTATGAGCGCCGCACAGAGGCATCAGATCAACCCGATCGCGATCTTGGCCCGCGCCCAGATGAGTCAAGGTCTCGTCAGTGAGTCGCGCTATCCGTCCGAGGGGAGCCGCGTCGAATACGTGTTCCGCTGCGGATGTCGCGCTCCGGGTGACTGTGATCCCGCTTTCGCTGGTTTCGACATTCAGGTCGAGTGTTTTGCCTATGCGCTACGCGCGAGCCTGAGCGCGATCGCTGCTGACGGACGCACCGCGGGCGGATGGGGCCCTGGTATCGCCAGCAAGACGCTCGACGGTCAGACAGTCACGCCTACCGACGCGGGAACGGCCGCGATTTATCAATACGATCCAACCGTAGGCACATATGTGGCCGGCGCATCCCTCTTCTGGACCGTGTTCTCAAACTACGCGTACGCGCTCGGGTATTTCGGACCGCCCGATCCAGGCATCGCGGGTGCTTGGATTGGCGACGCGTGTACGAAGGATGGCAATTGCGGCTACGAAAATCCCGTCTGCGCCGACAACTACCCTGGCGGCATGTGCACGCTCGCATGCACCGGCACCTGTCCCGATCAGCCAGGAAAAGCCGAGACGTTTTGCGGCACGTTCGATACCGAAGGGTACTGCCTGAGGGTCTGCAACGAGCTCGCGCCCTCGTGCCGAGAGGGCTACGCGTGTCGCAAGGTCAAGCAGTTCGGAGCGACAGGTGTATCTCAGGCGGGTTGTGTGCCAGAGTAAAGCAGCTTACTGATCAACGTAATTGACAAATGGCTTGAGGTCTCTTCATTTGGTGGACCGGGTGGCCCATCCCAGCCGCGTGGGCTAGAATGACCTCATGCCCCGGCCCATCAACCTTGCCGACCCCTCGTTCGAGCCGACTGACGAGGAGCTTGATGCTCTCATGCACGCGGCGTTCGCTGGGCTCAAAGAGGCACGCGTGGAGAGCCTTCGTGCCATGCGCGAACGCATCGCCCGACTCCAACAAGAGGCGCGCGCCCGCTTCGACTCGGAACATCGTGCCGCAAGCAACAAATGAGGCCAGCGCTCCTCGTCATCGCCGGCCCGAACGGGGCGGGAAAGACGACCGTAACGGTGCGCCTACGCGCCGATCACTGGAGCGAAGGCGTCGAGTACATCAACCCGGATGACATCGCCCGCGACCAATTTGGCGACTGGAACTCCCCCAGTGCGGTTCTGCAAGCCGCGCAGTGGGCTGCCGCACGACGCGAGGCGTTGATCGCCCAACGCGCGGGGATCGCATTCGAGACGGTGTTCTCCGCCCCCGATAAGATCGACTTCGTCGATCGCGCGCGACGGAACGGATACTTCATCCGCTTGTTTTTCGTCGGCACGTCCGATCCGCGCATCAACGCCGCCCGCGTTGCGGACAGGGTCATACGCGGCGGTCACACCGTCCCCATCGACAAGATCGTCGGCCGCTACGAGCGATCCCTCGCGAACCTTCCTGTTGGGATCGAGCTCTCGCATCGCGGCTACATCTTCGACAACTCCGTCGATGGCTCGGACGCTCGATTGTGTGCCCGCACCGAGGACGGAACCCTGCGCAAGGTATACGGGCCGCTGCCTGCGTGGGCGGGAGCAGTCCTCGATCCGTTGCCGATCCATGTCGATTTTATCGATCTGCGGTCGCGACGCTGACTCAGTAGGCAGCGCGATTCTCAGGCTGTCTGTGTGCCCGAGTAAAGCAGCTTACTGATCAACGTAATTGACAAATGGCTTGAGACTCTGCGCCCACACGCAGGCGATCTGTCCATGGGCGATGACACGCAGGCTTTCAGGATCGGCCATCCGTACGTGCTCATAGCCCTCGAGGTATGCACTCTCGCGACCGACACCCCCCGTGTTGCCATCCGACCCGCGAAACACCCGTGACGCTAAGCGCAGTGCATCGTCGAGACCAAACCCACGAGCGAGGGTGCTTCGCGCGACTTCTACAAACGAAGCGCCGCTTTGCATCTCTTGTACGGCAAGCCAACGGGACCCGATTTCGCGCCTTCGTCCGTCGTCCAAGAGGCCTTGCTCTTCTTCACGACAAAGCGCGTAGCCCTCCTGGTCGTCATGGCCCCCCGCCGTCCCGAACCGGAAAATCAATAGAGGCTGACGCATGGCTCGCGCCCGGGGAAGCGCATGGCCATAGACTTCGTGAACGGCAGTGCGGCGCGCCACGCGTTCGTTCACGCGTCGGCTTCGCGCGACGTAGACCACGTCGTCGCCAGTCGCCGCGAGCGCGGATATCTGGTCTGTCTCTTCGACCCGAAAGGGAAGTCGCAGCTCACCAATCAAGGTGCGCAACCAAGTGGCGATTGAGCCAACGCTTGCGTCGGTCTCTTGCGGCGGTGGGAGACTCGCCCACGCGGCGGCGAGCGGTTTGAGATCTGCACGAAGCGGGAACCGCGCAGCTGAGGCACGGCCTAATTGAGGCGTTCCGGCGGCTCGAATGATCGTCAACTCGCTGAACAATTCGGCAAGCCGTGCCTCGTAACACTCCACCAAGGGATGCGAGCGTAGGTTTCGGAGCGCAAGGTCCGCACGGTTCAACGCCATGCTCGCAGCCCCTGTATCGACCGCTGCATACTGCCAACGGGGACGATCGGCCCGTCCGTTTGTCCACGCTTCAACGAGACGCAGGTGCTCCGCCTGTGCGTTGGCCGGTCTCACCCCAAGAAAGGGCGCTAGCGCGCGGTACGCACTTGCCAGCTCGCGCTCGAGTGTCGAGAGGTCACGCGAGAGCATCGCTCAATCTACCCCCCAATTCGTCCTGCTGGCCACGTCTGTGCTTGCGCGGTGAGCCGATCGCTTGGTACCGGATTGGGCAGAGATGAAGAAGAACTACGTCCTCGACACGAACGTGCTGCTGCACGACCCTCAATCGATCTTCAAGTTCGAGGACAACCACGTGGTCATCCCGATCTACGCCATCGAGGAGGTCGACCAGTTCAAGCGCGAAGGCTCAGAGCGCGGCCGCAATGCACGCTCGATTTGCCGTTTGCTTGACGATATCCGAGAGAAGCACGGCTCCCTTTCGAGCGGGGTGACCTTCCCGTCGGGCGGCTCGCTGGCCGTCGCTGTTCCTGAGCGCCGCCTCGAACTGCCGTCGGCCGTCGACAAGGGCTCCATGGACGCCGCGATTTTGCAGACCGCGTTCGAAATTCGCAAAGCCGATTCGGCGCGCCCCACGGTCTTTGTGACCATGGATACCAACTTGCGTATCCGCGCAGACGCTCTGGGCATGGTCGCAGAGACCTATGAAAATCAACGTGTCGAGGCTGACGATCTCGCGACGGGTATCACCGAGCTCGACGTCGACGGACAGGTGATTGACGCCTTTTTCCGCGATGGCGCCTGGACGCCGACCGACAAGCACTGGGCACCCAACTTGTGCGTGTTGCTTCGCGATCGCACCAATCCTTCGCACACGGCGCTTGGTCGCTTTGACGCCACCCGCCAACAAGTGATTGCCTTGCGCACGCCACGCGAGGGCGTGATGGGCGTTCGCCCGCGCAACAAGGAGCAAGCGTTTGCCCTTGATTTGCTGCTCGACGATAGCATCCGCCTCGTCACGTTGGTCGGCAAAGCTGGCACCGGAAAGACGCTGCTCGCACTCGCTGCGGGCCTGCGCCGCACGGTCGAAGAAGGCGCTTACACGCGGATGCTCGTCTCTAGGCCCGTGATGCCGCTCGGTCGCGATCTCGGCTTCTTGCCAGGCAGCGTTGACGAGAAGCTCAACCCTTGGATGCAACCGATCTTCGACAACCTCGAATTCCTCTTTTCGACCGGTCCAAAGAAAGGCGTGCGCGCGTACGCCGAGCTGCTCGAGAGCGGCCAGATTGAGGTCGAGCCGCTCACCTACATCCGCGGTCGTTCGCTTCCGCAGCAGTTCATCATCGTGGACGAGGCGCAGAACCTCACGCCGCACGAAGTCAAGACGATCATCACGCGCTCGGGCGACGGGACGAAGATCGTGCTCACCGGCGACCCAGGTCAGATTGACAACCCCTACGTCGACAATGCGTCAAACGGCTTGACCATTGCGGCCGAGCGTTTCCACGGCGAGAAACTCGCGGCGCACATCACGCTCGCAAAGGGCGAGCGCAGCGAACTCGCCGAGATCGCGGCGAACCTGCTCTGAGGTGGTACTGTGAGGGGGTGAATTGCAGGACGTTCGCTTTGGTTGCGATCCCGTTCCTCGTTGCGGGTCGGCTCCTCGCGCAAGAGCCCCAGCGCGAGGAAGCCGAGTCGGCCAGCGAGGGTGAGAACGGGGAGGGTCAGGACATCCCCGACGCGCCTGCCCCGCCACAGCCCCGCCTGAAGCCGCTGCCGAAGGTTCCGCGTGGAAAGCCGGTCGAGAAAGACGGCATGATGCTCATCTCCGAAGGCGTCTTCTTCATGGGGCCGGCGACTCCGCGTGCGAGTCCGCGCGGGCCGCTCAAGGTGTCGTCGTTTTGGCTCGATCGCACCGAAGTGACGGTTGGCGCTTATCGCGCGTGCGTTTCCCGTGGCCAATGCGCCGCGCCGCACAAGACGAGTGCGAAATGTAGCTATGACAGTAATGATTTGAACTTGCCGATCAATTGCGTTCGATGGGCAGACTCCGAGCGCTTCTGTCGCCACGACGGAAAGCGCCTCGCCACTGAGATCGAGTGGGAATTTGCGGCGCGTGGAGCGCAAGGTCTGAGTTACCCGTGGGGCGTCGGCGGAGGGGGACAGGGCATCTGCAAGCTTGCCGCGACCCTCGCTGCGGAGCGCAACTGGGGCAAATCGTGCACCAATGGTCCCGTTCGCGTGGGATCGTATCCCAAGGGGGCGAGCCCCTTCGGCGTGCTCGACATGTCCGGCAACGTCGAAGAGTGGGTGTCCGATTGGTACGTCGAACGTCCCGGGCCGACACCGCCTTCCTCCGGCAACGGGTACGTGCTTCGCGGTGGCAGTTGGGCGTCGCCGCCGTCGATGGCGCGTGGCACTGCACGAACGTGGGCCTCGGCGATTGAGGCCGGCCCCACCGTAGGATTTCGCTGCGCAAAGACCGAGCCAAGCTCCCTGTTTCGTTGACGTTGCGCGTGGGCCCGACTAGTTCACGCCCCTCAGCGCAGGCCGTGTTTTTGCAGCCGCGCCGACGAAAGAGAATGCCGTGACCGCTCTTGTCCTCCAGCCCGCCGTCGCACCCGATCACCCCTCTGTTCCATCCGGCGCCCCCGCGCCAAGTGGAGGCGGCGCGGGGAGCGGTTCCCCCGGGTTTATGACCTGGCTGCCGTTCGTCATGTTCATCCCACTCTTCTTCATGATGTTCCGCCGTCAGAAGAAAGAGTCCGCCGCGCGCCAAGGGCTCAAGAAGGGCGACACCATCGTGACGAACGCGGGCATCGTCGGCGAACTCATCGAAGTGAGCGAAAAGTTCGCCAAGGTGAAGATCGCCCAAAACGTGACGATCACCGTCTTGGCGAATGTGATCGCCCCCCTTCAAGAAGACCCTGTCGCCGCAACGAAGGCGATGGCCGCTACCGCTGGCGACAAAAAGTAACCTCATTTGTACCCTTTCCGAGCTCGATCCTGATCATGGCGAAACTCACGTTTACATCTCCGCTTGTCCGAGGCGTTTGGTTCATCCTCGCTGTCATTGCCCTTCTCTTGCCGCAGTCGCAGCAGTTGGTCGCCTGGGGATTGATGGTTACGGTTGTCGCTTCCGGCATCCTGTTGGCTCGCTTGCGCATCTCAACGGTCCTCTTCGTCGGCGCGGCAATCACCGTACGAAGGCTTCAGCTCGACGACATCTTCGGTGGCATGGTTGTCGCTGGCCTCATCGGAGTATGGGCGCTCGTGACCCGCATGCCGATCATGGACAACGCGTGGCGCATCAAGGTGGGCTTCGTCGCCGCAGTCGTGCTGGGCGCCGCAGTCGTGATCTGGCCCACCGCTCACCAACTCAGTAACGGCAAATTGCCCTTGCCAAGTTACATTAGGCGCCACGTTACAGTTGGACTCGCCAAAGGTCTCGACCTTCAAGGCGGCATGCGCCTCGTGTACACCGTCGAGGTCGAAGAGGCGATCGCCGACAAGCGCGCGAACACCGCCGAAGACATGCGCCAAAATCTCGCGGTCGCGTTCAACTTTCACCAAGGCCAAGGCCGGGTCACGCGCGAAGAGATGGTCAAGCTCGAAGAGAAGGCCCGCATCAATACGCCCGAGAGCGCGCTCATCCGCATCAAGTTCACCGACAAGAACGATCGCGCCAAGGTCGACGATCGTTTCCAAAAGCAGTTCGCCACCGAAATGAGCTTCGCCCTCGGGCCCGCAGACGACGAAGTGACCTTCAAGCTTCGCCCCGACATTGAGTCGAGCATCCGCCAGCGCGCAGTGACCCAAGCGCAAGAAACGATCGGACGTCGGGTCGACGAGCTCGGCCTTCGCGAAGCCGCGGTGACGACGCGCGACGAAGACATCATCGTCGAGGTGCCTGGTCAGAACGAGCAGGCCTTCAACGAGATCAAAGAGATCATCCGTCGCACCGCGCGTCTCGAGTTCAAGATGGAAGACACGTTCGACTTCTTCGCGAAGGTCGACGCGAGCACCATCCCAGCGGCTGAGCGCATCGAGATTTTTCAAACGACCGTTCCCGACGGCCTCGACAGCAACAAGAAAAAGAAGTCCGCATCTGTGCACGTTGCACGTATCACGAAGCGCGACGACGAAGACATAGAGGGTTGCAAGAAGCGGTTCCGCGCTTGGATCGACACGCTAAGTGTCCCTGACGACCGTCAAATCGGCTTCGGTGTCGTCAACGATCCTGACGACTTCACCAAAGAGATCGGCTGGAGCACCCACTACCTCTTCCGCCGCGCAGAGATCACGGGCGAGCACATCGTCGAAGCGCAGACCGAGTTCAATCAGGACAAGTCCGGATACCTCGTCTCGCTCAGGTTCAGTCCGGTCGGCAACGAGCGTTTCGAGGAGGTCACCGGCGCAAACGTCAATCGCCGATTCGCGATCATCCTTGACGACAAGGTTGACTCCGCGCCTGTCATTCAAACCAAGATTTCGGGCGGCGCCACGATTACGATGGGCGCTGGCGATCAAGAGACGCAGGCAGCCAACGCACGCAAGCTTGAACGCGTTCTTCGTTCAGGTGCTCTGCCGGCGCAAATCACGCCGTCGAACGAATCGGTGATCGGACCGTCGCTCGGACACGACGCGATCGATCAAGGCCTGAAGGGCATGCTCGCAGGCTCGACCCTCGTGCTGCTCTTCATGTTCATTTACTACCGCACGGCAGGTCTCGTCGCCGACGGCGCAGTGCTTCTCAACCTGTTCTTGCAGCTCGCGATCCTCGCGTCCTTCGGCGCAACGATGACGTTGCCGGGCATTGCAGGCCTCGCACTCACCATCGGTATCGCCATCGACGCGAACGTGCTCATCAACGAGCGCATCCGCGAAGAGATGCGCACGGGTCGCAGCATTCGAGCCGCGATCGACACCGGTTACGACAAGGCGTTCACCGCAATCATCGACGGCCACGTGACCGTTTTCATCTCTGGCCTCATCCTTGCGCAGTACGGCAGCGGCCCCGTCAAGGGCTTCGCAGTCACGCTGATCGTCGGCATTGTGGCAAGTTTGTTTACTGGTGTATTCTGCACGCGCCTCGTGTTCGATTGGTGGGCGCGCGGAGCAAAGGTTAAGCGCCTGAATATCGGTGCCGAGTTTTGAGCCACTTCGAGACGATGCTTCGAGACGGTTTCCTGTTCGTGAGTTTGGAGAGCCTGTTCGTGAGTTTGGAGAGATAGCGCGATGGAGTTTTTTAAGCCGGGGCGACAGTTTGACTTCATGCGGCAGCGGGTCTTCTGGATCCCGTTCAGCCTCTTCTTGGTCCTCGCATCGACGGTCCTTCTTTACTATCCGGGGCCAAACTACGGAACGGACTTCCGCGGCGGCACTGAGGTTGAAGTCGCGTTCGTCAAGCCGGTTGACGCCGCGCAAGTGCGCTCGGCGCTTGAGGCCGGTGGCTTCAAGACGCCCGATGTTGTGCAAGTGGTCGACGCAAAAAATCCGCACCGATTCCTTGTGCGCGTCCAAGACACGCAAGAGTTGCTGGAGGCGTCCAAGGGCAGGATCAAGACCGCGTTATGCACACCCGAGGGGGGCGCGCTCGATGCCGTGCGTTGTCCCGAAAATGCGCGCGCGGTCGAACTCAAGTTCAGTCCCGGCGGCGACAAGTTGATCGCACGATACGATCACGAACCCGACATCAAGAAGATCGGCGAGCAGCTCAGTGCCGTCGCGGACCTTCGCTTTCGGCCCTCGGACGGCAATCCGCGCAACCTGACGACGGCAAGCAAGCTCGATCACAAGGTCGAAATTCACCTGCCCTCGAAGGGTGACGAGCTTCTCGAAAAGCTTCGCGCGAAGCTCGGGGCGGCGGTTCCTGAGAAGGCGCTCAAGATCGAGTGGGTCGGCCCAAAGGCGGGCAAGCAGCTTCGCGACAGCGCACGCAACTCGGTCGCCATTGCGATCGTTTTCATTATGCTCTACCTCGCGTTCCGCTTCGACCTCCGCTTCGCGCCCGGCATCGTGGTCGCCTGCGTGCACGACGCGATGGTCATCCTTGGGGTGTTCGTCATCTTCAGGAAGGAAGTCTCGCTATCGACGATTGCGGCGGTCCTCACCATCGTCGGCTACTCAATGAACGACACGGTTGTCGTTTACGATCGCATTCGCGAGAACCTGCCCAAGTACAAAGGCAAGACCTTCGCGCAGATCATTAACCTTAGTGTTTCCGAAACACTATCGCGAACCATCCTCACCGCCGGCGCGACATTGCTCAGCGTGATCCCGTTCCTCGTCTGGGGAACAGGTGTCATTAAAGACTTCGCGCTCGCCATGATCGTCGGCATCGTTGCCGGTACCTACTCAAGCATTTATGTAGCGGCACCCCTTACCGAGTGGATCGATTCGAAGCTCGCCAAGGGAAACGATGCGCGTTCGCTCGTGCGTCGCGCGCCACAGCCGGCGCCACAGTCCGCGAACGGGTAAGCGGCCTCAACGTCCCTTGCACGTTTCCAACGGCGTCGGAGTCCGTTAGGCTTGGGGGGTGGAACCTCTCCACCCCGCAGCTCGAGCCGTCATGGGCGAGCCGTTCATCAAGTTCGAACACGTTTACAAACGCTTCGGGCAAAAGGGCATTTACTACGATCTCAATCTTGAGATCCGTCGCGGCGAGACCATCACCGTGATGGGACCCTCGGGCTGCGGCAAGAGCGTCATGCTCAAGATGCTCATCGGCCTGATCCCCGTCGATGAGGGGCGCATCTTCTTCGACGGCGACGAGATCACGAAGATGAACGATCAAGGGCTTTGCGGTGTCCGTCGTCGCATTGCCTATCTGTTTCAAGGCGCTGCCCTGTTCGATTCGCAAAGCGTGGGCGAGAACGTGGCCTACGGGCTCGCGGAGCAATTTTACGATCGCATGTCACCTGACGAGATCGCCGCTCGCGTAGCCCAAGCCCTCGCGCTCGTTGGTCTCCCGGGGATCGAAATGATGCGACCGAGCGATCTCTCCGGCGGCATGAAGAAGCGTGTGGCCCTCGCCCGCACGCTGGCTTTGCAGCCGGAGGTGTTGCTTTACGATGAGCCCACGACCGGGCTCGATCCTATCAACACGGCGCGCATCAATTACCTGATTTCAGCCATTCAGGACGCCCTGCATCTGACAAGTGTGGTGGTCACCCACGATATGGGTACGGCCTTTTCAGTATCGGATCGACTCGCCATGATTTCGAAGGGGCGCATTTTGGCCGTAGGATCCACCGATGAGTTTCGTGCCACCACTGAGCCGTTCGTGCGCGACTTTATCGATGGCCGCGCGCCTCATGGCGAGGACGTCGCCACCTTGCTGGCGAACTCTTGAGGGGCTTTTTACTTGAAGGCCGGCAGCGCGTGAGGAAGGCAAGATGACTCGAGGATTTCGTGTCGGTATGTTCGTCCTGTTCGGAATGACGCTCTTTGCGGCAGCGTCGTTTCTCATCGGCGACAACCGTAGGGTTTGGGATCGTAAAGTAACTTACAAGGTTGCATTTAAGAACGTTCAGGGCCTCAAGGCGGGTTCGCCCGTTCGAACTGGTGGCCTTGATATCGGCAGTGTGACGTCCGTCGCACAGTCGGACAGCGCCGATGACGCGATGGTCTACGTCACGATCGCGGTCGTCCGAAGCGCAGCTGCCCGAGTGCGCGAAGATTCGCTTGCACGCGTGTCGAACAAGGGCCTCCTCGGCGACAAGATGATCGAGCTGAATAACCAGTGCCCAGCAGCGCCCGAGCCTCCGCCGTCCGCGCCCTCCGCAAGTGGCTCGCCTTCCGTGAAAAGCGTCGTTGATGGTTACAAATGCCCCGAGCGCCAATTGCCTGCTCCGCTGAAGGACGGTGACTTCGTCCGCGCTGAAGACCCCGCGGATCTTTTTACGCGCGCCGATGAAATCGCAAAGAAAATTCAGACTGTTGTCGAACGGCTCGACCCGCTCGCACGTGAGCTCGCCGACCCGCGCCTGCACGCAAGCATTCGTGGCGCCGCGGCCAATTTCAGCGAGGTGCTCGATGCAGTGGCCCACAAAGACTCACCGGTGCATCGCCTGCTCTACGATCAAGAACAGGCCAAACGTCTGAGCGCTACTCTCGCGAATGTCGAGCGCGCATCTGCCGAGGCTGGCGGCGTCCTCAGCGACGTTCACCATGCCACGAGTCGCGTGCGCGTTGGCCCTGGTCTCGCTCACAAGGTGCTCTACGACGAACAGGTTGGAAGCGACCTTGCCGCCACGGTGGGCGAAGCACGCAAGGCGCTGACGGCCGTTCGCGAAGGGCAGGGCATCGCTCATACGATCGTCTACGGCGACGCGAGCACCCAGAACCTGCTCGCGAACCTCACAGCGATGTCGCAAGATTTGCGCGGCGTAGTCGCCAACATGAAACAAGGCAAGGGCACGCTTGGTGGGCTGCTCGTCGATCCGAGCATCTACGAAGACCTGAAAGCCGCGGTCGGTAACGTCGAACGCAACCAAGTGCTTCGCGCGTTGGTTCGGTACTCCATTCGCCAAGACGAAAGCCGCGCGACCGTCGGGGTGAAAGACAAGTAAGCGGACCGTTCAGTCACTTGACGAACGTTGCAGTGTTATTGTTTAACGGACCCGTAGGGGGCATGCCTTTGCGCTTGCCTCTGCGCTTGCCTCTGCGCTTGCCTGATGCGATCGATGACGACGCGAATGACCTCTTCATCGTACAGAAGTGAGTTGTGCCCGCGCCCGTGCAGAATCACCGCGTCGTGACCCGGGAACACCGCGCGCGTCAGGCCCGATATTAATCGATCGTCGCCAGCTACAATTGAGGTGTGCGGCACATCGTGGCTCTGGCTACTTGCCCGAAGGCGTCGCAAGACGGAGCTCTCGCGATGCAAGTCCGCGCCAACCATGAAAAATCGCAGCGCCGTTGCGACTTGTGCGCCACCGAACGGGCTTGCCAGCGATATCGTTTGCGCGACCCGTCGATGCCCACCGAGCTCTTGGACGTAGTAGCGAGACACCACACCGCCGAGACTGTGTCCGACCAGGTGAATACGCGCCCCCGTCGGAATGCGATCCATGAGGCGCTGCAGGTTGCGCGCGATGGTGTCAACCCGCGCCCCAGGTGTATGTGAAAACGAGGCCACACGTGCGCCTAGCTCTTGCTCGAGGCGTGCACGCATCGGACGAAAGACGCCGGCGCTCGCGAAGAACCCGTGCACGAGCACAACAACGTCGTCGCCACGTTTGATGGGCGGAAGCTGCGGCGCAAGGTCGCGAGCCAGCAGCGAGACCTCTCTCAAGGTCGCGAGCGCTTCGGTGCCGAGGACCTCCTCGAGGCGGTCTCGTGCGGTGAGTCCCGCGTGAAACATTTCCTGTCCACTAAACCATGACGATTCGATGACGATCCAGAAAGCGTCGTGTGGCTGCAAAGTTGGTGCGGTGCGTCATTACCCTGTGGGACAATTCCGCGAATGCGCGATCACGTGTAAATTCGGCTACGCGGTGCGATCCTGCGGGCGGCGCCGAGTTGTGCTATCGGGCACCGCATGGTTGACGATGCTGCCGACGCCGCACACTGGGATGCGGTCGAAGAAGCGACCGAGCTGCTCCACGAAGAGCGCTATTCCGATGCGCTTGAGAACCTGCGCGATGTGATCAAGCAGAACGCGAACAACCCCTACGCGTTCTACTTTCTCGGCGTGGCACTGTTTGAAGTGGGCGAATTGCCTGCGGCGAGGGACGCTTATCGCGCGTGCCTCATGAGGGCGCCAACGCACATGGGCGCGCGGGTTGCTCTCTGCCACGTAATGCGAACCCTCGGCGAGCTGCGCGACGCGCTGCGCGAGGGAATGACCGCGCTCAGCCAGGTTCCGGGCGACGGCGATGCGCTCCACGCGGTGGGGCTCGTCTACCACGCGCGCGGCGATCTCGTTGCGTCGCGTCGCTACCTCGAGGCGTTCCTTGCGACCCACCCCGAATACGAAGTCGGCCACGAAGTGCAGATGCTTCTGGCGACCTTCAACGACGAGCCTCCGCGTGCCCCTGAAGCGGAGCCTTCGTAGCCGTGATACGAGGAAGCGATGTCCGAGTCGCTCGCCCCTGACACGTTGTGCATCCACGCCGGCCAAGAGCCTGACGCCACGCATGGCGCAGTCATGACGCCGATCGTTCTTGCCTCGACCTTCGTGCAAGACGGACCAGGTAACCATCGCGGTTACGATTATTCGCGCGCGGGCAATCCAACGCGTGACGCGCTCGAGAAGTGCCTCGCGGCGCTCGAGGGTGCATCGCACGGCATCGCGTTCGGCAGCGGATGCGCAGCGACCACCGCCGTGCTCCTCACGCTCAAAGCCGGCGATCATGTGCTCGTTGGCGACGACGTGTACGGCGGAACGTTTCGCATTTTTGACAAGGTGCTGAAGCAGTTTGGC
>CAMBEV010000027.1 GCA_945865595.1 Nannocystis exedens
AAAGCGTCGAAGGCCGACCGTAAATGGGCCGACCGGCGCGTGCTCATTTTCACCGAATACGGCGACACGAAGCGGTACTTGCGACGGTTGCTGGCCGCCGCCATCGATGGAACCGACGCAGGTGACGAACGCATTCTCGAGCTTCACGGCGGCATGTCTGACGAAGCGCGCGACGAAGTGCAACGAGCGTTCAACTCAGTTGACCATCCGGTGCGCATTTTGATCGCGACCGACGCCGCACGCGAAGGCGTGAACCTTCAAGGCCACTGCGCTGACCTCTTTCACTTCGATGTGCCGTGGAATCCAGCTCGCATCGAACAGCGCAACGGCCGCATCGATCGCACGTTGCAACCTTCGCCCGAAGTGCGCTGTCACTACTTTGTCTATCCCGACCGAGCCGAAGACATCGTGCTCAAGAACTTGATCGAAAAGGTCGAGGTCATTCAGCGCGACCTCGGGTCGATCAGCTCGGTGCTTCTCGAGCGCTTCAGCAACGTGATGGATGCGGGCATCGACGGTGCTACGAACGACAAGCTGCTTGCCGCGGAGGAAGCCGGAAATCTCAAGGCAACGGCGAGCGAAGAGCTCGAGAGCCGCAATCTCGACACTGTACGTGCTGACATCGAAGAGGCCGGCGAGCTGCTCAATCGCTCGCGCAAGGTCATGGACTTCGACCCGACGTTGCTTCGCGATGCGATCGACGTCGGTCTCGAGCTTGCGCAGGCTGGCAAGCTAGCGAAGAAAGACGACGCATGGATCGTGCCGCCACTCTCCGAAAGTTGGGCACTCACACTCGACAGCCTGCGACCCTCGCGCGGTCGCAGTGAGCCGCTTTGGGAGTTTCGGAAAAAGGCACCGATGCCCGTCGTCTTCGAAGCGCCCAAGACGATGAACGCCGAGCTCGCGCATCTTCACTTGCAGCATCCGTTGGTGCAGCGTGTGCTCGCGCGGTTTCTTTCCCAAGGGTACAGCGCGCACGATCTGAGTCGCGTGACGGTCGTTCGCACGAAACATGATGCCTTGGCGCGCGTGATTGCCTTTGGGCGCTTGTCATTGTTCGGACCCGGCGCCACGCGGCTTCACGATCAGCTCGTGTCGCTGGCTGCGCGATGGTTCGAAGGTAAAGAAGATGAACTAAAGACGTTTGCCGAAGACGCGGATCGCAAAGCGATCGAGCTGCTCGAGCAAGTACTGACGGAATCGCCTTCGCTCGAGACCGTGTCGCCTATCGTTCAAGCCAAGTTGATCGAAGCCGCGCCACGCGTCTTTGCAACGATGTGGAAGCACATTCGCGATGAGGCCGATGCGCTCGCCCACCAAGCGGAAGTCAAGCTCTCGACACGAGGCATCGAGGAGTCGACCGCGCTTCGCAAGATTCTCGAGACACAGCGCGCAGCCATCATCGACGCGATCGAAGAGCGTCAGCAGATGAGCCTCTTCGAAGACAAGCGCGATCGCGAGCAGTTCAAGAAGGACCAGGAATACATGGGGGATCGTCTCGTTTCGATTCAGCTCGAAGTGGAGAGCGAGCCTGGGCAAATTCGCGATGGTTACAAGGTCGCCCTTCGACGCCTTGAGCCCGTGGGCCTCGTGTTCCTCTGGCCGGAGACACGCGGATGAGCGAGATCGATCGACGCTTTCACGAGACGTGGCTCGGCATGGTTCAGCCGGTTGACGGTTTAGTCGTCTCCATTCCGGTGCTCATCGACGCGCAGTGCATGAGTCGGCAGACGCCCGAGACGCAGCAGCGCCTTTTGCAACTGTGTCCGCCGACGCGCGCAGGCGAAGCAGGGCCTGAAGGGTTCACGATCGAGAACGTCGAAACGTTCCTTCGTGAGCTGCTCGGGTTCTCTGCGTTTGATTCGGGCGAGGAACTTCCTGAAGCGCTTTCGCTCTATGTGCCCGAAGGCCGTCAAACGCTGAGACCGTCGCTTGGGCTGCGCAAGGAAGGAACCGGTGCAGCGTATGAAATGCTGGTCTGGGAAATCCCAACCGGTCTCGACCTCGACAAGCCCGAGTCGCAAACCGGTTCTTGGGACTATCCGCCTTCGGCGAAGTTCGATCGGCTGCTTCGTCATTGCCGCGTGCCGATTGGACTTCTCACGAATCGAGAAGTCGTGCGCTTGGTCTACGCGCCGCACGGCGAGTCGTCGGGCGCCATCACATTTCGACTCGACGACATGGCAAGCGTGGGTGGACGGCCGATTCTCGATGCGTTCGTCATGTTGCTCTCGGCCAATCGCTTCTTTGGCGTAAGCGAAGACCGGGCGCTGCCAGCGCTGCTCGCCGAGAGTCGCAAGCGCCAAGCGAACGTGACGAACGAACTTGCCGACCAGGTGTTCGAAGCGCTGCAACTGCTCCTTCGAGGATTCTCGTCGGCGGCCGAGCGCGATGGCCGCGATTTGCTCGATGATGCCCTCGCACGAGAAGGAAACCATCTTTACCAAGGCCTCTTAACGGTTTTGCTGCGGCTCGTGTTCGTTCTGTACTCGGAAGACCGCGGCCTCTTGCCGATTGAGCACCCTCTCTATGCGGCGAACTTTTCGCTGCTCGGGTTATTCGACCAACTGCAGTCTGACCAGGGTGCGTATCCCGATTCGATGTCGCGACGATTTGGCGCATGGGGTCGCATCGTCTCGCTATTTCGTGCCGTTTTTCTCGGCCTTTCACACGGCGACCTGAAGATGCCGGCGCGTCGCGGATCGCTTTTCGATCCGCATGTGTACCCGTTTCTAGAAGGTTGGGGGCCTGCCGGCAGCGCGCCGATTGCGCAGGCTGAGGATCGCGCCGCAGTGAAGGTTCCGTCGCTTGACGATGAGACCGTCTTTCGTGTGCTCGAGAAGTTGATTCTCTTGAACGGACAGCGCTTGTCGTATCGCGCGCTCGACGTCGAGCAAATCGGGGCAGTGTACGAAGCGCTCATGGGCTACCACGTGCAGCGCATGCCGAGCGATGCGGTGTGCATGAAGCCCGACCGCGTTTGGCTCACCGCCGAGGAAGCGAGCAGCGTTCCAGCAGCGCAACGCGCGAAGTGGTTGAAAGAGGCGATTGGCCTGTCAAAGGCCGACGCTGAGAAGCTTGCCGCGGCAGTCAAGGACGTTGACGAGGCAGGCATTGTCGAAGCGCTGTCAAAATTTGCGATAGGCGGAAAGAAGTCTGCGTTCTCGAAGGCGGGTCCAGGACAGCTCGTGCTTCAACCCGGAGCCGAACGTCGCCGCACGAGTTCGCACTACACCCCGCGAAGCTTGTCAGCACCGATCGTGCAAAGGACGCTCGAGCCGCTGCTCGCCTGCATGGGCAAGGAACCTGCGTCGCATCGCATCGTGCAACTGAAGGTGTGCGACGCCGCGATGGGCTCGGGCGCGTTCTTGGTGGAAGCGTGTCGCTTTCTTGGCGATCAGCTGGTGGCAGCGTGGACGCGCGAGGGAGAGATCGAACGCATCGCGAAGGAGCATGGCGACCCGCTTTTGTACGCGCGCCGATGGATCGCGCAGCGATGCCTCTATGGGGTCGACAAGAACGGGCCCGCGGTCGAACTGGCGAAGTTGTCGCTGTGGCTCTTGACGTTGTCAAGAGACTTACCTTTCACATTTGTTGACCATTCGCTACGGCACGGCGATTCGCTTGTTGGGCTCGACTTCGATCAGATTCGTGCGTTTCACTGGAAGCCCAAGACCGGCAAGGGCGAGCAACTTGATCTGTTCGCGCGCGAGCTCAGTGCGTCGCTCGATGAAGCCGTGGCCATTCGTCAAGCCCTTGAAGAATTGGCCGACGACGAAGGCGACCCGCGTGAACGTGAGCGGCTCGCGTGGGATGCGCAAGACGCGCTCGACCGCGTGCGCCTGATTGGCGACGTCGTGGTGGGTGCGTTCTTCGCGCACGAGAAGGACAAGGCGCGCGAAGAGGAGCGCGTGCGGCGGCTTGGGATGGTGACGCGATGGCTCTCAGCGGGAGGGCCGGCGCCTGACGAATTGCTTGAGATGCAACGCGAGATTCGCGCGCGGCTTCCGGTGTTTCACTGGATGGTCGAGTTTCCAGAGGTGTTTTATGCGGAGCGCCCGGACCCGTTGGATGAGAACGCGGTGAACCGGGCGGCGTACATGGATGCGTTTTTGGGGAACCCGCCGTTCGCAGGGAAGAATGGCATCACCGAGACGAATGGCGATCGCTACTTGCCTTGGCTGCTTGCAATGCACGATGGCGCTCATGGGAATGCGGATCTCAGCGCGCATTTTTTCCGACGCACGGCGCAGCTCGTTGGTGAGCATGGAACGATTGGCCTCATTGCCACGAACACGATCGCGCAAGGCGACACGCGAGCAACCGGACTGCAGTATCTCGTTGAGCACGGCGCAGTCATCTACGACGCGATCGAGAGCATGATGTGGCCAGGCGATGCCGCAGTCTCGGTTTCGGTTGTCCATCTTGCGCTTGGCAATGCCATCGGCGCGGTTGGGCCAAGGATGCTCAACGGCGCAATTGCGAACACGATCAACTCGCAGCTCTCAACGCGCAGTGAGCAGATCGACCCGCTGAAGCTCGCGAGCAATGCGCAGCTGAGCTTTCAAGGAAGCGTCGTGTTGGGAATGGGATTCACGCTCACGCCAGACGAGCGAGCCGACCTCGTCGCGAAAGACGCAAGAAACGCGGAACGCACGTTTCCGTATCTCGGCGGCCAAGAAGTGAACACGAGCCCGACACAGTCATTTGATCGCTACGTGATCAATTTTGGCCAGATGACGCTCGAAGAGGCGGAACGTTGGCCCGACCTTCTTCAGATTGTGCGCGAGGAGGTGAAGCCGGAACGCGACAAGAACAACCGTGACAACTATCGCGAGAAGTGGTGGCAGTTCGGCGAGGCCCGCCCCGGCTTGCACGCGGCCATCGCGCCGCTGACGCGGTGTTTGGTGACTGCGCGCGTTACGAAACACTTGTGTTTCTCGTTTCAGCCGATTGACCGCGTTCTCAACGAGAGGCTCTATGTCTTCCCGTTCGAAACGCTCACGCCCTTTGCGACTTTGCAGTCACGTGCCCATGAAGGCTGGACTCGACTTCACTCCTCTACACTCGAGGACCGCCTGAACTACTCGGCCTCCGACTGCTTCGAGACCTTTCCATTTCCAACCCCCGACCCGCGAGCCGCGATTCCGGCGCTCGAGGACATTGGTAAGCGTCTTTACGAGTTTCGTGCACAGTACATGATCGACGAAAACGTAGGCATCACGGTTACGTATAACCGGTTGAAAGATGCGGCGTGTGTTGACGCGCGCATTGTTGCGTTGCGTGCGTTGCATGAAGAGATGGATCGCGCGGTGATTGCGGCGTACGCGGAGGGTGATCCGGATGGGCGATGGGACGAGGTGGTTGTGGCTCCGTTTTGCGCGATGAACGATGCCGACAAGGCAGCCGTGGGCGTATTTGAAGATGCGGTGATTGATCGGTTGTTTGCGTTGAATGCGTTGCGGGCTGCCGCTGAGAAGGCCGAAGCTGGGATCGCGACGAAGAAGCCGCAGGAGAAGAAGGTCAAGCAAGCTGACCGTGTTGATCAGCCTGTGCTCCCGAAAACCGAAGGAGATCGAACCCAGTGATCGATCTGAATGCCAAGGCACCGTCAGCCACCGTTACGATCGAAACCAGCGACATCACAGCCGTCGTCGACACGAATGTCCTTCTCGATATCTTTTCCTGCCGGGATTTGTTTGAAGAGTTCGAAAGCTCTGGCGCGGGAACGGACGATGGCAAGCTGGACGAGCCCCGGCTCGTCCAGCTTGCCAGAGCTCGGGAGTCGATGGTGCTTGCAATGTATTTCGATAGGATCTCGGCAACGACGTTCAGTCTGCATCATGAGGCTTTGGTGCTGTTGGAGAGGGTATCGCCCCCACAGCCATCCGACTTCTTCACGACGTTCACGACACTGCTCATTCACTTCGTGAAGGATTACCTTTTGCCACGCTGGCGCATCACAATGCCCACCGAGCCCGGTGTGGAATGCAGTAACGCAGCGGACGCAGCGCTGTTGGCCTTCGCGAAGGAGCATCGCGTGCCGCTGATCACCAACGAGGGGTACAGGCCGAGCGGCATCGTCGTCGAAAAACTTCGCAAGGACGCGATAGATGCTGGTGTTCCGGTCTTCACGCCGAGAGAGTTCTGCGCCAGAAAGATAAACGAAGTTGACGAAATGGATTCGTTCTTCACTCGATTTGAAGAGCTCGGATATCGGTATCTCGAAGACCATCGCCGTCGATTCGGACCAGGTAACGTGGGCACGAACCTCGATACTTTGTTCGGATATTATCGAATGGTCCTGACTGGAAAAGTGGAAGGTCGAGACGCACCGATTCGCATTTCGTTCGCCTGAAGCGGCTCTCAGCGATGCGGGAGCCGCGCCCCATCACCCCCGCTTGATCTTCGGCACCGCCCAATCGCGAACTTGTCGTGCCATTCGCATCACGTCAGTCAATTCTTGCCGCTGGTACGAGAGCTCTCCGTAATATCGAACTTTGTGACTCAATTGTTTGAGTCCGTCGTATTGCGGCTTTACGCGTCGAAGTTCTGGGTAGTCCTGAAAGGCGTGACGCACATCATCGTGCGACGCAATATGAGCGCCCGGTTTGGCGTGGCGAATGTAGGCGCGAACCCAATGAACGGCGGCGTAGAACGCAAGAACGATGGACCACGCCCCAGTATCGCCATCACTTGCACTCGACGCTTCGGCAAGCGTGAGAAATCGCCCCGCGACATCGAGGTGTTTCTCGACGGGGACATCTTCCTCACTCATGCGAGCGCGATCGCAGCAGCGTCGCTCGGAACGAGCGTCAGGCTCTCAACGCCGATCGTGTCGTAGTCAAAGTGTTCGTTCGGAAACGCTTCCTCAAGCTGAACCATGGCCTGCACCACAGTTTGTACGTTTGCGACGGTCGCGGATTCGAACACAACGAAGAATTTTGAACGATGATCGCCGCGATGAAGGACGCGAATTTCGCAGACACTATCGAGCGTGCCCAGTGTGCTGCCAACGGCTGCGACAAGGCCGCTCGATGCTCGAAGGCTTTGTTTTGCGGAGGCGTTCGTTCCAAATCGAATCTTGCGCGCTGACGTGCTCATTTGTCCTCCTTTGGGCCTTGCATCAGACGGATCGCAAGGCCACCAGCGATCACATAGCTTGCTTCGCCAGCTTCATCGATTCCGGTGCGCATGACATCAACGATGATCGGATGAACATGCAACACCGCGCCGTCGGCAAGCGTGAGAACTACGCACCCACGTTCGCTGCTCACCTCAAAGGCGATTCGGGCTCCGACAGGCTGGCTTGCTCGATCGTCACTCATGACGCGTCAGAACATATCACGACTCGATGCCGCGGCTGAGAATGCGGCGGTCAAGCAATGGTCGACTCACTTTGAACAAGAACGGCGCTGGGCGTTTGTCCTACGGCGCGACAGCGCCCGGGCGTTCAACCCAGTTCACTCGCCCCACGAGCAACAAGCGCCCAGTACTGCTCGCGCGAGATCAATCTGTCGCAGTGCATCCCGTACGCGCCCCAAAGCGGATTCGCCATGCGCTCGCGAAGCATTCGCTGCGCGGCAGACAGATCAGCCGACGTAGCGACGTTCGGTAGAGGGCGAACCCGAATATCGGAAACCTCGCCCGGTCCCAGCTCGGCAATCAATGCATCAATTGATTCATGATCCATGAAACTATCCTCCTCAAAACCCCAAGAAAACCTTGGCTTTGATGAAAGTGTGCATCTGGACACGTTCTGTCAACGTGCTACATTCAAATAAACCTCATGGACCTGTCCATCCTCAGCGCAAACCTTCGGCGCGTGCGTACCAGTCGCGGCTTGTCGCAAGTTGCCGTTGCGGAGCAAGCGGAACTTTCACGCGAAGGCTATCGCCGCATCGAAGACGGCCAGGTCGAACCGCGCGTCGATTCGCTAAGCCGCATTGCGTCCGTCCTAAAAGTTAGTCTGAACGAACTCCTAGTTCCGGTTCGCGAACTTCGGGCCGTGCGTTTCCGTGCCCACAAGCGCATGACGACGCGCGAAGATCTTTTGGCGAACGTAGCCCGATGGCTCGACGACTACGTGTACCTCGAAAATCTTCTGCACAAGAATCTTGACCATAAACTTACTGAACTATCAACCGGGCTAAGTGGTAGCAAGCGTGTCGCACCAGAAGACGCAGCAGCGCGCGCGCGCGAGCTCATGGGCCTCAAGCCAGATGAATCCATCCGCGACATCTGTGGCCTTTTCGAAGCGCACGGCATCAAGGTTTTCACGCCTTCACTCGCGTCTGACGGTTTCTTCGGCTTGTCTATCGGTGCAGCCGACGGTGGCCCCGCCATCGTCGTCAACCGGTGGGAGCGCATCTCTGTCGAACGGTGGATGTTCACGGCTGCTCACGAGTTGGGCCACCTCTTGCTGCACCTCGACGCGTACAACGTCGACAAGATCAACGAGGACGACGACGAAGAAAAGGAAGCGGATATTTTCGCCGCTCACTTCTTGATGCCAGAGCAGATGTTTAAGAAGGAACACGCCGAGGCAGCAGGCCTCTCTTGGTACGACCGCATCTTCAAGTTGAAGCGCCTGTTTCGCGTGAGTTACCGCACAGTTCTATATCGCATTGCGAGTGCCCTTCCTCCAGCTCAGCGCAAGAACGTATGGATCCGATTCAACGTCGAATACAAGCGCCACAACGGGGGCCGATCGCTACCATCGATCGAAGAGCCACTAGCGCTTTCGAGCGACGCTTTTGGTTTGCGACCCGCCGAAAAGCGCGCCGACGAGCCAGAGCATCTCGACCGCCACGACTTCATGCAAGATCGTCTTGCGCGATTGGTTCGGCTCGCCGTCCAGCAAGACGAGATCACCATCGGTAAGGCCGCCGAGATTCTCGAGCTTGACCTCAGCGAGATGCGTGAACTCGTAAACTCGTGGATGGAGTAGCGCGAGGATCGCCCGTTGAAACTTGAACTGCTGATCATCGACGCCAACGTTCTCATCGACTTCTGCAAGACCGAGAGATCAATCCTAACTCTGGTTGCCGCGCACGTTGGTGTGCTTCATGTACCAGCACCCGTCTTAGATGAGGTCAAGGACCTTGACCGACAGGCCGCGGAAGCACTCGGACTTCGCATCGTCGAGATTGATCTTGCAACGCTGACGAAAGCCGCAAACGCATCAGTCGGAAGTGCGCTCGCCCTTCAAGACTGGCTTTGTCTTCATGCAGCTGAAGAACACGGCTGGACCTGCGTGACGAACGACAAGCGCCTTCGAGCCGAATGCGACTCGCGAAACGTCCAGGTCATGTGGGGGCTCCAGCTTCTACTTCGGCTTGTGGAACAGCGCACGCTTTCGGTCGACGATGCGGTGGCGCTTGCGCAAGCAATTCATCAAATCAATCGCCGTATTTCGAAGGACGTCATCGCTTCGTTCATCGTGAGAGCAAAGGCAGTTCTGTAGCGACGGTTCGTTCTGGATTCCCCGCATGCGTTCCGCGCATTGCCAATGTCCGGCGTTGCTTAGCTTCCGGCCAAGCGCGACAGTGCGCGTGCGCCCTACCGCTTGATGCGATCGAAGGGCGGCTCAACCGTAAAGGCCCGCGACCTTGCGGAACCCATGCTCAAGCCGTAAACTAATTGAACTATGGCCGACATCTCTCACCAAACGCGACTCAGCACGCTACAAGCGATGCTTCGCGGTGATCGAGCAACCGAAGGCCGCGTCAATCCGCGTTTTGTGAAGAGCATTCAACAGAGCCTTGCGGTTGAGGGCTACGTGTTCTCAGAACAATCTGTGCGCGAAGTTGGCGAGCAAGCGGCGCGATAGTGGCGCGGCAAGAGCGGCGAACCACGCCCCTTCTCTCCAAGTTTGGTCCGCTCCAAACATTCGAAGAGCAAGAACCTCATCTCATCGGCGCTGAATGGCGTGGGCGAAAATGGGCATTCGCCCAAGCGCAGACCGGCACTTCGCTGAGCGACGTCGGCATTCTCGATCTGCACAACGCGATGTTCGAGCCGCTGCTCACATGGGCGGGACAGTCGCGCACCGAGGACGTTGGGCCCGGCGGAAAGGTTCAGGTGCCTTACTATCGCGTTCGGCTGGAGCTGCGAAAGCTCGCCGATGACTTCGCCGCGTGGATGGCCGTTGCGGGCCGTGACCCTACCTTGCAGGAAATCGCGTCGATCGTCGCCGACACTCACCATCGCTTTCAGTGGATTCATCCTTTCGTCGACACGAACGGCAGAACCGGCCGCGTGCTCGATCACTGGGTCTTGTGGTCTAGCTTTGCGCTCTGCGGTCAGTCGATGGAAGCGTCGCCGATCATTGAGTACTTCCCGAGCGCCGTCGAAGAAGACAACTACTACGAGGGGCTCAACGAAGCTGACCTTCACAGTCCGCAGCGGCTTCGCGCTTTCTATCTAGCGAGGCTCGAACACGCGCTGACGCCGGTGTTTACGATTCACTGGTGGGACGGCGCGAATCGGACATCGTGCGTTGCGATTCATGACTCGCTCGATAGCGCGGTTGACGACCTCATTCGCTGCTCGAAAGAAGACCCCACCCATCGGTTCGTGCTCCGCGGCGAAGGTGGCTATACCGTGGTCTATGCACTCGGCGGCAAGCTAGTGAATTTGAACGGGCTTGAAGTACAGCGGCCGCGTTAGCGTGCGGAGGCGTTGTCCCGTGAGCGCGACATGCCGTCCCGCTCGCGCGGGTGTTTCGCACTTCGCCGCAATTTTGGATGAACCTGCAGCAGATGGTTGAGCTGCGCGTTGCGGGACTCTCAGTCAAACGCAAACTGACAACGATCAAGCCGCTTGACCAACCCACGTAGCGGCGATCCGGAACCACTACCCCGCCGGTTTTCGAATCGTTCGGTACGCCTGGCTCGGATGCGCTTGGTTCCTTGGATAGCGCCGCTCGAGCTTTCTATCTTTGACCAACGCCGCGAGGTGCTTCTCAGAAAGCTGCGACACATCTTTGCGCTTGAGGATCGTCGCGATGTCCCTTGGAGTCAGCCAACGCGCCTCGCAAAGGCGAACGACCACATCGCGCAAAGCACTCGCGGCAGGCTTTCCGCTGAGTGCATCGATCGCCGCCCGCAGAGCCGGGGACGCATCACGCTCAAACTGTTGAGGGCCGAAGGGGTCAACTGACCCTGTTTTCGGCGTCGAACCCCCCTGTTTGTTCAACGAGCCTCCCTGTTTGTCCAGTCACCTCCCCGGTTTGCGACGCCTACCGCTGGCGCGTTCGCAAATGCCGAGATCGTCTCAAGAGCCGATTTCCCCAATTCGAACTCGGAGAATTTCGCTTCGACTTCTTGCGATTCACCAAGCTGGTTGAGGCGATCTCGAAGATCTTGAATGGGTAGGTTCGGCAGAGCCATTTGCTCGCTCCACTCTACTAGCCGCGCGGTCTCGACCCCAGGGTTTAGCGAGCAGAAGTTAACCTTGCGTGCAGCATGATCCTCGCGCGATCGTCTGCACGTGCCTAGTCCCGACATCCGCGCTTCCCTTGTCACCGCCCTTCACTCCGAACTCGTCGGCCCGTTCGACCCCGCTCACCCCAACGAAGTCCTCGAGACCACGCCTTCGCGTTGGTACCTCACCGGCTTTCTGGCCCCTCAAGGTGGCCGCGAAGCCGACCCAACCGACGACGACGAGCTCGGTGGCGGTGACGATCAAGACGACGAAGCCGAAGCGTCACAAGAGCCCGAGCCAAAGCAGAAGAGCCAGTTCCCAGCGTCGCTCGGATTGTCAATATTCTTACCTTGTTCAACAGGGACCGGCGAGACCATCAAAGTCACCGTTACCTACGCCGATTACATGCGTGAGGAGCGCGTTCTGGACGAAACCGACAAGCGTACGAAGAAGACGCTTTGGCAGCGCATTCCGAGGGCTCCTCAATCGGTCGAAATCGCGCTCGATGAACGCACGATTGAAAAGGGTAAGTTACTTACCGATGCCGACAGTATCCGCATCTGCGGCAAGCTCGAAACCGCCGATACGCCTGGCCTTGAGAAAGGCACCCGCGCGTTGTCGCTCTTCGTTGTGAACGAGCGCACTCCAGATGATCGACGGGGCCATGCCGACGAACGCTTCATGTTCCAAGTGCAGCTTGAGGTCGAGTTTGCGCGTGGATTCGTCTCTCGCCCAAGCCGACGCGGTGAAGACTCTGTCGATCACGACGACCGCACGGCAGACCTACAATTCCGCGAAAGCTGCGAGTGGGCCGTCGGTCACGGTGTGGCCATCGAGGGCATCGCCGCGGCGCATCCGACCGTCATCCGGACCACATGGGATCCCGCAGTGTGAAGTCCGCAACGTCGTGACCCACGACGAGTCGACCGTCACCACCTCGATGGACAAACTCGGCAAAGAACAAACCGGCGACGAACTACGGTCACGGCTGTTGCCGCTCGTCGACAAATATGACGCTTGGATTAAGGAGCAGCTCGCTATCACCCTCGACAGCCCACAACGCGCCGAGTTCCGCGGCTCGTTGATGAAGCGAGCAACTCGCACAGGTAGGCGCGTTCGCGAGGGCATCGATCTCCTCGCTACGCAACCGGACGTGCGCGAAGCCTTTCAACTGATGAATCGCGCGATGGCGACGGCGGCACGCAAACGTAGTCCTGATCGCTACGCCGAAAAGGTTCCAGAGTGGAGACTCTTCCAGCTTGCGTTCGTCCTTCTGAGCCTTAACGGCATCGCAAGAGAAGCGCACGCCGATCGTCAAGAAGTGGAACTTATCTTCTTCCCCACCGGTGGCGGCAAGACAGAGGCCTATCTCGGCGTGATTGGATTCACGTTGCTCCTTCGACGCATGCGCGGACAATCTCGACCCGATGCTGGCCTCGGCGTCGCGGTGCTTCTTCGTTACACGCTGCGCCTGCTCACGCTCGATCAATTGGGTCGCGCGGCGACGCTCATCTGCGCACTCGAGTTGCTTCGCAAGGAAGACCCGACTCGCTTTGGTTCGGTTCGCTTCTCGGTTGGGCTTTGGGTCGGACGCTCAGCGACCGCCAACACGCTTGACCAAGTGAAGAAGCAAATTCTCGACTACAAGAACAGCCAGTCGAAGGACGCGTCCTCGCCCTTCCCCCTGCCGAACTGTCCTTGGTGCGGCAAGACGCTTGGCAAGAGCGGCCTCATCCTCGAACCGTCGAAAGCACCAACCGAAGTCATCGTGCACTGCACGCGCCCGGACGGCGAAGGCGTCAGCGACTGCGATTTTAGTCCGCGCAAGAACCCGGAAGGGTTGCCCGTCGTGTTCGTCGACGAGCAGATCTACCGCGAGCTTCCCTGCTTCATTGTCGCCACCGTCGACAAGTTCGCGATGATGCCATGGCGCGGCGAGACCGGCATGCTCTTTGGCCAAGCCAACGCGCGTGAAGGCCGTAAATCGTTTGGTCCCATGGATCGCACGGTTCCGAAGGATGCGACGGCGCTTCCAAATGGATACTTGCCGCCCGAACTCATCGTGCAAGATGAGTTGCATCTCATCTCGGGTCCACTGGGGACGATGGTGGGACTCTATGAAACCGCGATCGACTTTCTTTCGACACGAACCGTCGATGGTAAAGAAGTTGGACCCAAAATTATCGCGTCAACCGCAACGGTGAGGCGCGCGCAGGAGCAAATCACCGCGCTGTTCGATCGCCAGAACATGTCGCTGTTCCCACCGCCAGGTGTGAATGACTCCGAAACGTTCTTTGCGAAGCTTGACCGTGAAAAGCCGGGCCGGTTGTACATCGGTGTTGCTGCACCGGGTCGCGCGCAGAAGGCGATATTGCTGCGTACGTATGTGGCTTTGCTCTGCGCCGCCGAGCGACAATACAAGCAGGCGACAGGCAAGAAGTCTGCCGACGCGTACATGACGCTCGCAGGCTACTTCAACAATTTGCGCGAACTCGGCGGGATGCGTCGTCTCGTCGAAGACGACGTGCGCACGCGAGGCGGGTCGCTTGCAAAGCGCGTTCCCTTTGAATGGAATGGACCTCACCCTTGGGGTGCAAATCGAATCGTCAAGATGCCTGTCGAACTCACATCGCGCGAGAAATCGAGCGCTATCAAGCAAGCCAAAGATCGCCTCGCTCAACCGCACTCGTCGAAAGACCAGGTGGATGTCTTGCTCGCTTCCAACATGATTTCAGTCGGCGTCGACATCGATCGCCTTGGGCTCATGGTCGTCGCTGGGCAACCGAAGACGACAAGCGAGTACATTCAAGCGTCGAGCCGTGTCGGTAGGCAGCACCCTGGCCTTGTGGTCACTTGCTTCAACACGCGAAGGCCTCGCGACCGGTCTCACTACGAACGCTTCGTCGCGTATCACGAGTGCTTCTATCGCTACGTCGAGGCAACAAGTCTGACACCATTTTCAGGACCTGCGCTTGACCGCGGTTTGACCGGTACCTTGCTGTCCATGGTGCGCTTGGCGAGCGCAGCGATGACGCCAGCGAAAAGCGCGATGGACATCGAAGCGCAACCCGCGCTTGTCGAGCGATGTGTGAAATTCTTGTCGACGCGATCGGCGACTCACAATCTCAACGTCGAAGCCGATTCACAATTGCCTGCGAACGTTCGCAAACGCGGAGAAAAGCTGGTCGAAACGTGGATCAAGCTCGTGCGCGAGGCGCGGGACAAAGCCTCCAAGCGTTCGTATTCGCCTTACGACGGAGACAAGTCGGCAGGAACGCCCTTGCTCTTCTCGCCCACCGACCAAGACCCACTTCAGGCGACCGCGCACGAGTCCCGTTTCGCCGCACCCACGTCGATGCGTGATGTCGAGCCAACCGTGCACTTATGGGTCGAACGTGACACATTGCGAGGTCAGCGATGAAGCGCAGGTTTGGAGGCGGCGTTGCCCAACCCGAAGGAAGCGTAAGGCGCAGCCAAGTTGTGACGACATACGGCCCGGGTTCAATGGTCGATCTCCTCGACGAGGCCGTCCTCATCGGTGGGCTAGATTCTTGGTACTACCCGAAGGATGAACCCATTCCGGCGATCGACGAGTCACGATTGCGCGACGCCATCGCTGAACGATTTCGCAAACTCGGTCGCGAGCTCTCAATCGAGGATGGGTTTCGCTCTCCGCCTGTTAGTCAAGATAGTGAACCAACGAAGTACAATGGAATTCGCTCACTCGAATTCCCTCGATGGTTCGTCTGCCAAAACTGCCACGGCCTCGAGGGTCGCGTAAGTGCTGACGCGAAGCACTTCTGTGAGCACAAGAACAAGCATGACGACGCAGTGGTTCCCGTTCGCTTCGTTGCGGCGTGCAAACGCGGACACGTCGACGACTTCCCGTGGAACTTCTTTGTTCACGCCGTCAACGGCAAGGACCCGTGCGGCGGCCCAAGCCTTTCGCTTCACGAAGGCAAAACCGGCGACTTCAGCGAAATCGAAGTGCGCTGCGCATGCGGCGAAAAGGCACGGCTCAACACCCATCTTGCACTTCCGTGCAGCGGTCAACGCCCATGGCTCGGGCGCGATGGTCGTGAAGAATGCCCGGAGGAGATTCGCCTGACTGTCCGAACGGCGAGCAACTCGTATTTCCCTCAGGTGATGAGTGCGCTCTCCATTCCCGATCCTGCGAATGAACTTCGCGAGAAGGTTCGGCCTCTGATGGAGGTGTTGGGAGACGCGACGCTCGAAGACCTTCCGGTCTTTCGCAAGGGTTCGAAAGTAAAGGCAGCGATCGGCGAATACTCAGACGTAGATGTACTTGCCGCCCTTCAGTCACTCCGCGACAACACGCCGCTTGTCCAAGGGTCGTTGCGCAGCGCCGAGTTCACACGCTTCATGTCGTCGGCGCGCGAGGTGAGCGGTGACCTTCCGTCAATCGGGGACGAGTTCTTCGCTCGCACGTATGCGCCAAAAGACGGCCTTCCCAACGGTCTGACGAAACTTGTATTGGCTCATAAACTTCGCGAGGTTGCGGCACTCATTGGATTCACGCGGCTCGAGCCCGCGAGTCCCGATTTGCAGGGCGAATATGATCTCGGCGTCAAAACCGCTGCACTCGGCCTTCGTACGAAGTGGCTCCCCGCGACTGAGATGCTCGGCGAGGGCGTCTTCATCGCATTCGATGAAGGGGTGATACGCGCTTGGGAGGAGCGCGATGTCGTCGTCAAGCGAACCGAGAAATTGCAGGCCGGGTTTGCCGATTGGGTAAAGACCTTGACGATCGATGACGAGAGGCCGCCACCTGCATTTCCAGGCGCGCGCTTCTATATGCTTCACTCCCTTTCCCACTTGCTCATGTCCGCGATTTCCCTCGAATGCGGATACGCCGCGAGCGCAATTCGTGAACGCATCTACTGTGCACCAGCAACAGACGAGAAGCCGATGGCGGCCATCCTGCTCTCGACCGGTTCTCCCGGTTCGGGTGGCACGCTCGGCGGCCTCGTGGAGCAAGGTCGGCGCATTCGTGAGCATCTGCAACGCGCGTTCGACATGGGACGCCTTTGCTCAAACGATCCAGTGTGCAGCACCCACTCCCCGAAAGCCGATCGCGCAGAGCGATTCCTCGAAGGCGCGGCCTGCCACGGTTGCCTCTTCGTGTCCGAATCGAGCTGCGAACGATTCAATCGCAACTTGGATCGTGCGCTCGTTGTGCCGTCGATTGGCCATCCGGTTGAACTTGCGTTCTTCTCAAAACGGCCATGACGACGCCTCGCGCCCTCAGCGGCATTGCGCTTTCCACGCTTGAGCAACTGCTTCAGGCGATCGAAACGGGGCGTCTTGCGTGTCCAATCACATTGTCCGATTTCGCAGCGTGCGGCTTTCGAGGCGCTGCTCTGGACGCCGCTGCATTGTTCAACGAACTTGACGAATCAGCCGTGACGTTCGCGCTGCGCGTCGCCATCGCTGAACGCGTGCATCGCCCTCCACCGCGTTTGAACCTTGTGTGGACCGGCCCAGAAACGCGAGCCAGCGTTGCACGAGGCACGAGCTTCGTCGTGGAGCAGCTCTTCGCGAGTGCGCAGAGATCGGTGATCGTCGGCGGTTATTGTTTCGACACGGCCGACATGTTGCGACCGCTGTATCGCGCCATGGTCGAGCGCCCGGTGTCGGTGACGCTGTTTCTGGATATTCAGGGAACGGCAGCAACCGTAGAAGGTGGCGAAGCGTTTGCGAACGTGTTCATCGATGGGTTCTTTCGCGATGTGTGGACGTTCGGTGATCCGAAGCCTGCTGTTTACTACGACCCACGCACTGCGATTCCTGGTCCGCCATGGACGAGCCTGCACGCGAAGTGTGTCGTGGTCGATGACGAGCGGGCGTTGATCACGTCCGCGAATTTTACGGATCGA
>CAMBEV010000028.1 GCA_945865595.1 Nannocystis exedens
TGCCACTTCGGGAGAGCCCTCGGCCGCGGCACCCCCGAGGAGCGAAAGCGAGTTGACCGTCAAGAGTGTGGACGGAGTTGAAGAACGCGTGCTCCTCGACGCGCGTGCGGCCTATCGAACGGTTGATGGCTGGATGCTCGCGGTCGCTCCAAGAGCGTTGAGTTTCGCGATGGCCAGTGACCTTCCAAGCGATCCTAGGTGGCTCTTGCCGCGCGACCTTGAGTCAAAGCTGTCGCGTGTTGAGATAAAATGTAGCGCCATTGGATACGAATGGGCAGCAGCGGGGGACAAGTGGTCGCTCGCGTCGCACCCCGCGCTGCGTGGGTTCGGATCGCGGTGGGATGACGCGCAGCAAGCGCTGCGTCGTGCAAAACGTGGTGACGACGCGCCTATGCCCAAAGGGCGAGCTTTGTGCGTGCTCCGCCTGAATGGCGTGACAGCGATATCGCTCTTCGTGGGCAAGGATGGGCGTGCGGTTGCTGTGGTGGAGGGCAGCGCATTCGAGGTTCCACAGCCCCTTGTCGAAGCGCTTGCGCGCGATTTTATCGACCCGGGTTGTCTCCTGGGCGATCGCGAGCGGGAGGTTCAAACGGTGTCGCTCGACTTCCCAATGTCTCGCGACCCGAGCGCTCGAGCTCAACGCTCTCAAGCGCAACTCTCGATGGGTGATTTGCTTGGTATCGTTGAAGGGGCGCGCGTCGCGCAAATAGGCCCGGTCGATCGACGCAGTCGCCCGTTTGCGGAGTGGGGGGACGAGGTTGTCGTGGGGCCGCGCACAGAGCATGGGCGAATGTTCGCGCGCTGTGGTAGCCAGCCGGTGACCTTTTCGATCGATGAAGCCGCACTCAAACGCGCGCTCGGACTGTTCAAGAATGCGCAATAAAGCCAATCAATTCGGCCCCATTGTGAAGTGGGTGGGTGGGAAACGGCAGCTTCTGCCCGCCCTGCTCACGCACGTCCCCAAGCGTATTTCGACCTATATCGAGCCCTTTGCGGGAGGCGCTGCGCTCTTCTTTGGTATTTGCAACCGCGAGCGGGAAAAAAAGTGTGCTTTCGACCGTGCGATCCTCTGCGATCAAAACGAAGAGCTCATCGCCTGTTATCGCGCCGTGCGCGACGACGTGGACGCGCTCATCGAAGCGCTCAGCGTTTATCGATATGACCGCGATCTGTTCTACGAGGTCCGCGCCCAAAGCACCCAGGGTTGGGTCGACGTTGCGCGAGGTGCACGGTTTCTCTTTCTCAACCGCACGTGCTTCAACGGCCTATGGCGCGTGAACAGCAAAGGCAGGTTCAACGTTCCGTTCGGGCGTTACACCAACCCGCGCATCGTGGATGAGGCCGGTTTGCGGCGAGCAAGCGAGGTGCTTACTCGGGTGGACCTTCGATGCGGCGATTTCGTCGGTACTCTCGAAGGAGCGACCCCGAACGACTTTGTATACTTCGATCCGCCGTATATTCCGGTGTCGAAGACCTCGAATTTTACGGCTTACGCCAAAGAGGGTTTTGGCGAGAGCGATCAGGTCAGATTGCTTGACGCAATGCGCGTCCTTTCAAAAAAGAAGGTCCCGTTCATGCTCTCGAACGCGGACACCGCTGATACGCGCGCTTTGTACCGAGAGTTTACCATTCGCAGCGTGGAGGCCTCCCGTGCAGTCAACTCCGATCCGACGAAACGTGGTCCGGTGCGCGAAGTGATCGTCCTGCCGCGCGCGACCCTCCTTCGAAAGCGTGCTTCGGTGAAGCAGCAGGCGTTCGATTGGGAGCGAACGTGAGCGTCGACGCCTCAATGGACGACATGCTTCGCGTACGGGTCAAGGTGGAGCTTCGCAAGCGCATGCGTGGCCTACGCAAGAGCACGCCCCTTTCAGTCATCACGTCGAAGTCAGAGGTGATCGTCAAGAAAGTTGCCTCTATTCGCGAGGTTGCCGAAGCACGAGGCGTGGCGCTATTTTGGCCCATCGTGGATCGGCACGAAGTCGATCTAAGGTCGCTTGATTCCTGGCTTCGCGAAAAAGGTAAGAAAGTTGCCTATGCTTCGATTGACCCTGAAACGCGTGAAATGGTGTTTCGCTGGGTCGATGACGTGGGTGTCCTGGAAGAGCGGGGTCTTGGCTTTGCCGAGCCTTCGTACGAGGCGCCGCTGGCAGGCGATGGCCTCGACGCAATCGTGGTGCCAGCGCTCGCGCTTGATCCAACGGGCGCCCGTCTAGGCTACGGCGCGGGTTTCTACGACCGCACGCTCGCGCGCATCCGAGGCCGCGCCCCGGCCGTCGCTACCATCGGGGTCGCGTTCGAGTTTCAGTACGTGAGCGAGCTTCCCGTCTTACCGCACGACGAACGGGTTGGATTCGTCGTGACGGAGTCGCGATGCGATGTCGCCTATCGGTAAGTCACTTGACCTTCTGGCAGTCAGCGCACAGGCCGTACATCTCGTGGCGGTGTGACTTGAGCAAGAAGCCGTAGCGCTGGGCGATGGCGTCTTGCAGCGATTCGATGCGTGGCTCCTCGAACTCAATGATCTTGCCGCAGTCGACGCAAATCAGGTGATCGTGGTGACTCGCGTCATCGGCAAGCTCGTATCGTGCGAGACCGTCGCCGAAGTGCCGTTCGTATGCGACGCCGCATTCGGTGAGGAGCTTGAGCGTTCGGTAGACGGTCGCATAGCCGACGCGGGGGTCTTTCGCGCGAACCTCCGCGAGGAGCTCCTCGATGCTGACATGATTGGCAACGGTGAAAAACGTTTCGACGATCACGTGCCTTTGATCGGTCGAACGTAGGCCACGCTTGCTCATGTACGCGGCGAGTAGCGCGCGAAAGTGATCGAGTGCCTTCGCATCGCGCACGACTGGCGGCGTCTTCATCGAATTGGAGTCAATGTGGGTCCGGTTCACGGGGGTCTCAGCCTAGCCAACGTACCCATGGGTGGGACCCAGTACAGAAGGTTATCGTTCTGGTACACCGAGCGCCTGGCCCAAAGCGGCACGAAGCGTTGACAAAGTCGTTCGCGCACGCTCGCGGGCTGAAGAGAGCGCTTCCTCGGCCTGCACCGATTCGTATACGTCAAAGTAGCATTTGACTTTCGGTTCGGTACCGCTCGGTCGAACAATGACGCGATGGCCGCCGTCGAGCTCGAGGGCGATCACATTGCTTGGCGGTAGCGAGGTCGGCGTTTCGCTTTCGCCGACTCTGCGAAGGCCTCGCTCGTAATCGACAAGGGCCTTGACTGTCAATCCGCCGAGCGATGTGGGTGGAGCTTGTCGCAAGCGTATCATCGTCGACTCGAGCTCGGCTTTGCCCGCAATCCCCTCGCGGACGAGGTTCATCTGGCCGCTCTCGAAGAGGCCGAATTCTCGGTAGATGCCGTCGAGCGCGGTGAGCAAGGTGCAGCCCTCGTGCCTGAGGGCGCCAGCGAGCGTCGCTACGGCGAGCGCAGCGCTGATGCCGTCCTTGTCGCGCACAAGCGTGCCTATCGAGTAGCCGAGCGCTTCTTCGTAACCGAAGAGGAAAGAATACCCCTCGGTGCGATGCAGTTCCATCGCGCGACTCTCGATCCACTTAAACCCGGTGAGGGTCTGCTCAGCGCGCACGCCCAATTTTTCAGCGATCACGCCCAGCAGGGGTGAGGACACGATGGTGTTGATCACAAGTGGCCGCTTCACCGTTGCTCCAGCCCTCATGATGGCGTCGTGGCCGAGGAGGACGCCCACTTCGTTGCCGGAGAATTGCACGTAGTCCCCGTCCGCATTTCGCGCGGCCACAGCCAGGCGATCGGCGTCCGGATCGTTCGCGAGCGCAATGTCGGCATTGTTCTCTCGCGCCGTTGCGAGCAAGAGGTCCATCGCGCCGGGTTCTTCAGGGTTCGGAAACTTGACGGTCGGAAACGCGCCGTCGGGTTCGGCTTGCTCCGCGACGACGAACAGGTTCGAGAAGCCCGCCATATGGAACGCGCGTTCGATCCAGGGCTTGCCTACGCCGTGCAGTGCCGTGTACGCGACACGCAAGCTGCGATCGACCGGGCGCGTGGTGCTCGTGACTTTCAGCGCGCCGTTGAGGTAGGCGCTGTCGACCGTTTCGGGTACGTCGTTGAGCAGGCCACGCTTTCTCGCGTCGGCCAGTTCCACGCGAGGGATCGCGCTGTAGACCGGCGCTGATTCAAAAAGCGCCGCGATCGACTTGTCAACCGGTGGAACGATCTGCGCGCCGTCGCGCCAAAAGACCTTGTACCCGTTGTAGGCGGGCGGATTGTGACTTGCGGTGATCACAATTGCCGCCGTCGCCAGCAGATGTGTCGACGCGAATGCGACGAGGGGGGTCGGCGTGGGCCTCGTCGTGAGTTGTGCGCGTACGCCGAGGCCGGCAAGAACTTCGCAGGCCGTCTCGGCGAACGAACGACTGTGTGTGCGCCCGTCGTAACCGATGATGACGCCTCGTTCACGCGCGTCGGGGAATGCAGAAAGCAGCTGCTTGCCCACCGCCCAGGTCGCCCTTGCAACGATCACGCGGTTCATGCGCGCGAGCCCGGGGCCCACAACGGCACGCAGACCCGCCGTCCCGAACTCAAGCGGCCCAAAAAAAAGCTCTTCAAGCGCCGGTAAATCATCGTTGGCGATCAGCGTTTCAAGCTCGAAGCGCGTTTCGCCGTCGGGATCCTCTGACAACCATGCGCGTGCTTGCGCGAGCAATTGTTCCCTGGTCACGAGCGGAGTGTAAGCTTGTGCACGCTGCTGCGCTACGCGTTCCGGCGCATCCTTTGGGCAGTGCCGACGCTGATGGGTCTCAGCGTCTTGGCGTTCGTCCTCACTTCGCTGATTCCGGCGGGGGCGCTTGGTGTGGATCCCAGCCTTGAAGTCGCGCGTTCGCGGCAAATGTTCCTCGACTTGCCCTATTTTATTAACGAGGCGCCGGTGGGCGCAGGCGAACTCTCTCTGCGGCTGCTCAAGAAACTCGCGCTTGGTGCCGATCCGCAGGCCCAAGCGGAGCTGGGTCGTATCGGCGGCGCCGCGCTCCCGCACATTCTTCCGAAGCTTGACCAATTGCCGAGCGATGCGCGTGAACGCGTCGCGGTTAGCCTGACGCCCGTTGCGATGCGCATGGGCCTCGAGGCGTCGTTTCCAACGGGTCGCGAAACGCGCGATCTCGCGGCGTTTTGGTCGCGCTTTTGGGACGATCACACGCTTGATTTCACGCCGGCATCAGCTTCTCGGGCGGTAACGCGTTATGCGCAGCATGGTGGCGAGGACCGCCTTCGCGTGCTGCGCCTCGTTGATACGTTTGCGCTGCCGGCGGTCTTCGCCGAGCTGAAGAAAACGGATCAGCCAGAGCAACAAATGCGGCTCATCCATCTTGCGAGTCTCGCAACCTCGCAAGGCCCAAGTGTAACGGACCAAGACACGCCATTTACGCTTGCGCGTGCGCGCGATCGATGGCTCGAGTGGTGGTACGTCTACCGCAGCGATTACACGGCGTTTGAGGGCTCTGAACGTGCGCTCGCAGCGATCACCGAAACACGTTACGGCCGCTGGACCGCGCGCGTGGTCACCGGTGAGCTCGGCGTGAGTTCGCGTGATGGTGAAACCATCGCACGCAAGCTCCGCCGCAGAATCCCTGTCACGCTCTTCAGCATCCTGCTTGCGTTGTTCGGTAGCTACGCGATCTCGGTGCCGATGGGTCTTGTGACCGCAAGGCGGCGGGGTACGCCCGTTGATTATGGCGCTGCAGCGGTGTCGTTCCTCCTCTATTCGATTCCGGCCTTCGTTCAGTGCGAATTGCTCCGACGCGCGGCGCTTGCGAGTGGCATGGTGGATTCGCTTGCACTGCTCCCCGCGATCGCGCTCTTGTCCGTTTCGGTCGCGCCCTTCATTCGCTATCAGCGCGCGACGGTCCTTGACGTGCTCAGTCAGGACTACATTCGCACCGCATTCGCCAAGGGCAACAGCGCGGCACGCGTGATGTGGGTCCATGTTCTGCGCAACGCGCTCGTGCCGACGCTCGCCCTCGGCGGAACCCAGTTGCCCGCGCTCTTGGGAACCACGTTCGTCGTTGAGGAAGTCTTTTCCGTTCCGGGCCTCGGCTACGAGACGCTCCGTGCCGTAGAGGCCCGAGATGTTCCGTGGCTCGTTGCAATTGTAACTGTGTCTGCGCTTATTAGCGTGGTCGGTATTCTCGCGTCCGATCTGCTCGCTGCGATCCTCCATCCGCATCTTCGCGCGCAGCTTGGAACGCGAGTGGGTAGGCCGGCATGAGCGACAGCAATCCGTCACCTGACAGGCAGAGCGTTGTCTTGCTCCTATCGCGAAAGACGGTCGCCCGCGCGGCTCAGCTCGCGGTTCCGGTGATGCCCTACGCGACCGCGCTCGGCGTCACCTTTGCGCAGCTTCGTCGCCACAAGCTCGCGCGCGTGGGTGCGATGGTTGTCGCGTGGATCGCGATGATAGGGCTCTTCGCAGAACTTCTTGCAGGCGAGCGCCCGCTTATTTGTAAATACGATAGTCATATTTACATTTTGCCCGCGCTGTCGCCGAAGAGCGCCCCGTTCCAGTCGGTGGCCGAATACGAGGCGAAGCGCTCGCCCAGCGATTGGGCGGTGTTTCCGCTCGTTGTTTATGGGCCCGACACCGAAGATCGTGAGCGCGCATTTCTGCCGCCGATGCGCACCGATCACGTGCTCGGAACAGACGCTCAGGGCCGCGACGTGTTTGCGCGCCTCGTGTTCGGTGCACGAACAGCGTTTACGGCGGGCTTCGCTGGCATGATCGCCTTTGCCTTGATCGGTGTTGCATTGGGCGCTTGCGCCGGATTCTTCGGAGGCCTCGTTGACGCGTTCGTTACGCGCTTGATCGAGGTGTTGAGTGCCGTGCCGTCACTCGTTCTGGTGCTCGTCGTGCAGGCACTGCTGCCCAAGGCGAGCACGTACACGCTGGTGGTTGCGATCGTGCTCACGCGATGGACCGAAGTTGCGCGACTCGTGCGTGTCGAAGTGTTTCGAGTGATGAGTCAAGACTACATACTCGCCGCCCGCGCGCTCGGGCTGAGTGAGTGGCGGATCTTGCGCCGTCACGTGCTGCCAAACGCGATCGCTCCTGCAATTGTTGCAGGCACCTTTGGCGTTGCGACAATCGTGCTCATCGAGTCATCGCTCGGATTTTTGCGTGTCGGCCTTCCGAAGGACACCACTTCCTGGGGCGAGATGCTGTCGCAGGGCCGGCTCAGCTTCGACGCGTGGTGGCTCATGGTCTTTCCAGGTGGGTGTGTCTTCTTGACAGTCGCCTCGCTGAACCTTGTCGGCGAGGCGCTTCGCGACGCGCTCGACCCGCGTTTGCGCGACGCCGCGGTGACTCACGATCACGAAGCGCCGGCCAAGTCCTGACCCGCTTCCCTTTTTTTGGGTGCGGGCTTATTGGAAGAGCCCATGTCGTTCATGATGCCAAAACCCGCTGCCCCGCGATCACAAGGTTCGGCGCAAGCTCCCGCGGGTGCGCAAGTAGGCGCCGTGATTCCGGTGACCGAACGCGACTTTGAGCGCGAGGTGTTACGAAGCGAAGTGCCGGTGCTGATCGAATTCGCGAGTGCGCGATCGGCGGCGTCGAAGCAAGTCGCCCCCGACGTCGCCGCCTTCGCGCGTGAAATGGCTGGCAAGGTCAAAGTGGTGCAGGTCGACGCTGATCGGTGTCCCGTGGTCGTTCAGCAGTTGCGCGTGCAAGCCATTCCGACGTTCATGGTCTTTGCCAAGCAACGTGTCGCCGACATGCTTCAAGGCCCCATCACCAAGAAGCAGATGCTGCAAATGGTCGAGCCGTTCTTGCCCCGCGCTGCAGGTGCACTCAAGGCAGCCGAGCTTTCACAGTTGCTCACCGCGGGTATTGCGCAAGCGGTTGACACGCGCGACGAAGGTGCATTCAAGCGTGCTCACTTGCCCGGTGCGGTGCATGTGCCGCTCGAAGATGTGCGCGCACGCCTCGAAGAGCTGCAAAGTGATCCGGGGCAGATCGTTTTATATTGCCGCGCAGGCGACAAGACCAAAGAGCTTGCCGCCGCGCTCGACGCCGAAGGGCAGATCGTCTCGTTTCTTGACGGTGGCCTTCTCGGTTGGGAAGCCGAAGGGCTGGCGATTGCGCGATGAAGCAGCTCTACATCACGCTTGCGATTCCTCTCACGGTCGCGGCCACGTTCGCGACCGAGGCCAGCGCGGATCAGCGAGGTCTCGAACTCATGGTTCGTGCGGCCTACGGTACCGCGCCCGCTGATTCACCCGTGCGCTACGCGCCACTGACCGTCGTTGTGCCCAAGGTCGATGTCAACCTCGCGAACGGAGCCGACCAACCCTACGGCGGGGGCTTCGTTGGAACCGCGTTCATCGGCTACCGCTTTGCCTCGTTCATGAGCTTCGGCGTGCGCGGGGGCTATCGCGCTTCATCGGCCGACAAGGTGAGCGATGGTTCCACGAACGTGGCGCGTGAAGCTTGGGAGGCTGGTTTTTACCTGCGTGGCTACCCCCTCGCTACGGTACCCAAGGTGAGTAAGTACATTGACCCTTGGATCTCAGTCGGGGCGATCTACAACCGCGACGTGCAAACGTTTGACAAGAGCGTCACGGCGTCGAACGGCGCGCAGGTAGCGGCGAATTGGACCCTCGATCATCATGCCGTCGCAATTCCGATCGGCATCGGTGTCGATTATCGCGTGCACCCGATGCTCTCGGTCGGCCCCTCGGTTGAGTACGCCATCGCAGTGCCCGTGGCGGGATGCGTCGCGGTTTCCGCCGCAGGTACCACTGGGGCAAAGTACTGCTCAGGCGACCCCCCAGGCGACCAGTTCATGAAGGCCAACGGGTACGGCGTGTGGTCGGTAGGTCTGCAGGTCCGCGCAACGTTCTAGGTTCGCTTGACACTCCCGGTGACTTCAGCCATAACCGGCGGCCCCGCATTCGAAGGGCGATAACCAGCGACCCTATCGCTGGCCTTGTCGGAGCGGTTCACAGGAGCGCGTCATGCCAAAGATGAAAACCAACAAGGCAGCTGCCAAACGGTTCAAAATAACCGGGACAGGCCGCGTCCGTCGCCCAAAGGCTGGCGGCCAGCACGGTATGCAAGAGAAGTCGCGCAAGCGAATTCGTCGCCTGAGCAAGAACGATATGGTTCACGACAGCATGGCGAAGCACATCAAGCGATTGCTTCCCTACGGTTGAAAATTTCGATTCTTGTGGAGTGACCTATGCCTCGCGCAAAACGTGGATTCAAAGCTCGCCGTCGTCGTAACAAAATTCTGAAAGCCGCCAAGGGCTTTCACAGCGCCAGGTCGCGCCTCTTCGCACAAGCGAAAGAGTGCGTGATGAAGGCCTGGGTCTATGCCTACGCGCACCGTCGGCTCAGGAAGCGCGACTTCCGCCGGTTGTGGATCACCCGCATCAACGCGGCGGCTCGCACGAACGGAACGACCTACTCGCGCCTGATGCACGGCCTGAAGGCTGCCAAGGTTGGGCTCGATCGCAAAGTACTCAGCGACCTCGCAGTTGTTGATGCAGCCGCGTTTAGCAAGATTGTTCAGGCGGCTGCAACGAACTGAATTGATTCAGCTACCGTTACAAATGCGCGCCGCCAGCATCAGCTAGCGGCGTTTTTTTTGGCCTCAAGGCGACGAAAAGACACGCGGAAGAGAACGATGTCTACCGAAGTCGAAGCACAGATCGACCAGTCACTCGCTACGCTTCGCGCTGCCTTCAGTCCGCGGTTTGAGGCCGCGGCCGGGGCGGGCGGCGAGCCAGCGTTGCGCGAAGAAAACGCCAAAATTCTTGGCAAAAAGGGCGAGCTCACGGCCATCTTGAAGCAGATGGGCACAGTGCCCGGCGACGCTCGCAAGCGCATTGGCGAGAAGGTCAACTTGCTGAAGCAAGAGGTCGAGGCGCGATTCGAGGCGCTCATCAAGACGCTAGCGGCGAGCAAGCGCGATGCCGAGCTCAACGCGTTGCCGTTTGATCTGACGCTGCCGGGCAGGGCGCCGACGCCGCGCGGTCATCGGCATCCGGTTTCGAGCGTGCGCGAAGAGGTGCTCGACATCTTTGCGTCGCTCGGGTTCGCCGTGCACGACGGGCCGGAAATAGAGCTCAAAGAGAACAATTTCACGCGCCTCGGATTTCCGCCGGACCATCCCGCGACCGACATGCAGGACACCTTCTGGACCACATCCGGAACGCTACTGCGGACGCACACCAGCAATGTCCAGGTGCGAGCGATGATGTCTCAAAAACCGCCGATGGCCTTTGTTGCGCCGGGCGCTGTGTATCGACGCGACGACGACGTCACGCACTCGCCCATGTTCCATCAGATCGAAGGCTTCGTTGTCGATGAAAAGGTAACTTTTGCTGAGCTAAAAGGGACGCTCGCTGAATTCGCGGAGCGCCTCTACGGACCGGGCACGCCCATTCGTATGCGGCCCAGTTACTTTCCTTTCGTTGAACCCGGCGCCGAGGTCGACATCGGTTGCGTGTTCTGCATTCAACCTTCTGGCACGCGCCGAGGGTGCTCAGTCTGTAAACGCACCGGATGGATTGAGATTCTCGGCTGCGGCATGATCCACCCCGTCGTATTCGAGCACTGCGGCATCGACCCGGAGCGATACACCGGCTTCGCGTTTGGCATGGGAGTCGAGCGCGTGGCGATGCTTCGCTATGGCATCCCGGACATTCGCCTTCTCTTCGAGAACGACCCCCGCTTTTTGTCCCAATTTTAGGCGCAATTTAGGTACCGCATGAAAGCGTCACTGTCCTGGTTACAATCTCTAGTTCCTGGGTTGCCTGGAGCTCCAGACCTTGTTGCAGCGAGACTCACAGGCGCCGGTCTTGAGGTCGAGGGCGTCCACGTCTTCGGCGCGGGCGCTGAATGCTGCCTCGTCGTGCGCGTGACGGCCGTTCGTCCGCACCCGTCGCGTGAAGGCTTGCGTCTCGTCACTGTCGATCGCGGCTCTGCGTCGCAGGAGTTGGTCTGCGGCGCACCCAATGTGCCCGAGCCAGGCGGCATGGTAGTCCTCGCGCCACTCGGTACGTACTTGCCCGCAAAGGACATGACGATCGAACCCCGTGCGATTGGCGGAGTCACGAGCGAGGGCATGCTCTGCAGCGAGGCCGAGCTTGGACTCTCCACTGACGGCGACGGCATCATCGTCTTTGCGCCTGACTTCGTTCCGCCGGGAACGCCGCTGCTTGAGGCGTGGCCAAGCGCGAGTGACACGATCTTCGAGATCAGCCTTACGCCAAACCGACCCGATGGCCTTGGCCATATCGGTCTTGCGCGCGAACTTTCTGTACTCTTCGAGTTACCTTTTGCCCCACCCATGCCCGCGCGGCTCGCTGCACGCGAGCACGATGTCGCGATCGTGATCGACGATGGTGAGCGCTGTCCGCACTACGCAAGTGCGATCCTGTTGGGGGTGAATGTTGGCGCTTCGCCCGCCTGGGTGCGGCACCGCCTCAATTCGCTCGGCGTACGCGCGATTTCAAACGTGGTTGACGTGACCAACCTCGTGCTCCTTGAGTACGGCCATCCGATGCACGCCTTCGACCTCGCTCTCTTGCGCGGCGAGAAGGTTCACGTGCGGCTTGCGCGCGCGGGCGAAACGCTTCGGACGCTTGATGGGGTCGATCGCAGCCTTGACGGTGACGATTTGGTTATCGCAGACGCCGCCGGCCCCACGGCGCTCGCAGGCGTGATGGGCGGAGCGGGCAGCGAAGTGAAGCCCACAACCGAGAACCTCTTTTTTGAGTGCGCCTACTTCGACCCGCGCACGGTGCGGCGTTCAGCCCGACGCTATGGCATGCACACGGAGTCGAGCCATCGCTTCGAACGCGGTGTGGATCACGGAGATACCGACAACGCCCTCGCGCGAGCGGTCGCACTCACCCAAGAGCTTGCGGGAGGCTTGCTCCAAGGCGTCAAGCGGGTTGACCAAAAGGCAATCGAGCCTGGGCGTGTCTCCTTGCGTATGACACGCATGACCCAGCTTTTGGGCCACGCGATCGATCGCGATGTTTCGACGCGAGTCCTGAAATCGCTGGGTTTTGTGCTTGATGAAAATGGATCCGACGCGGATACCTATCGCGTTCCGACTCATCGCCCGGACGTATCGCGCGAAGTCGACCTGATCGAAGAGGTTGCCCGGGTTGTGGGTCTCGATGCGATTGCGGCCGTGCGTCCGCGTGTGCGTCCGAGCGTGCCTGTGGGAGGGCGCGAGCGATTGATTCGTCGCGTTCGTGAAGAGGCCGTGGGCCTCGGCTTGTCAGAGGCGCTGACCTACGCGTTCGTTGCCGAAGGTGACCTCGCGCTCTTGGGCGCGCCTGCTCCTGCGGTACGCCTTGCGAACCCGTTGCACGAGCATCACACCGTCATGCGCACGACGCTCTTGCCGGGGCTCTTGCAGGCCGCCGCACGCGCGCGTCGCCACAACGAGCGCCACTTGCGACTCTTCGCTGTCGGGAGCATTTTCCTCGAGGGGGGCGAGCTGCCCGCCGAGCGCCCAACCGTTGCGTTCCTTCTTGGTGGCGAGAGGCCCGCGTTTCTGAGTCGCCTCCAGTCGTACGACGCCTGGGATGCCAAAGGTCTGGCCGTGTCGCTTGTCGAGCGGCTCGTCCATTCGACGCCTGAAGTCGTGCCATTTGAGGCCACCACCCGTCCGCAGCACCTGCATCCGCGAGCAGCAGGCAGGCTTGTGCTAGCGGGCAAGGAAATTGGGCAACTTGGTTTACTGCACCCCGATGTCGTCGACGCCATCGATCTCGACGGTGAAGCGTGGGTTGCTGAAATCGATCTGTCACTGATCGACATTGACGTGCCGAAGAGGACTCGCTTCATGCCTATCGCGAAGTTCCCGATCTCGTCGCGCGACCTTGCCGTCGTGGTCTCCGAGAACATTCTTGCCGGAGACGTGGCCCGTGTGATCGGCGCGGTCGCGGGCGATCTCGCCGAGCGGGTCGACATATTTGACCGTTTTCAAGGTGGCACGCTGCCGACCGGGCAGGTGAGCCTCGCGTTCCACGTGGTCTATAGAGCAAAGGACCGGACGCTTACTGATGCAGAAATCGATGCAAAACACGCAGCGGTCGTCACGGCGGTGACCTCGCGCTTCGGCGGGACGCTTCGGGCGTGGTATCGTCAGGAGCCGGAATGACAGATCGACCGAGCCTTGTCGGCGCTGTACTTGCGAAACGTTATCGCCTCGCGCGCAAAATTGGCGAGGGCGGCATGGGCGATGTGTACCTCGCCGAGCCCATCGATGGGTCAGCCCCCGTCGCGGTGAAAATCTTGCACGCCGAGTTCATGAGCGACGTGCAAGTCGCCGCGCGTTTCATTGAAGAAGGCGTGACGTCAAAGCAGCTGTCGCACCCAAACATTGTCCGCGTGATCGACGCCGGCGAGGCCGAGGATGGAACGCCCTTTATCGTCATGGAGTTGCTCAGCGGAACGCCGCTCGCGTCGTACACCGAGAACGGGGGTCGCGTTCCACTCGACAAGGCTGTGAATATCATCGAGGGCGTCCTTGCGGCGCTTGCGGCGGCGCATGCGCAAGGCGTCGTGCATCGCGACCTCAAACCCGGCAACGTGTTCTTGTCGCGGGACGCGTCCGGGCAATTTACGGTCAAGCTGCTTGACTTTGGTATCGCCAAGGTCATGGACCGCGCGGGTGGTATGGGTAAGCGCACACGCACGGGCATGCTGCTCGGAACGCCTGCGTACATGAGTCCCGAGCAGATCAAGAGCGCGAAAGATGTCGATCACCGCTCTGATCTTTGGAGCGTTGCCGTCCTCTTCTACGAGATGGTGACGGGTCGACCCGCCTTCACGGCGCCGACCGACTATGCGCGCCTTGCTGCCGTGCTGATGAATGAGCCCGAGCCCGTGTCTCGCATTGACCCGAAGCTCGCACCGGCGGCCCCGTTTCTCGAGCGTGGCCTCGCAAAAGATCGCAACGCGCGTTACCAATCAGCGCGAGAAATGGCGGTTGCTCTGCGGGCTATCGCGCCCGCCGCACCTGCCGACGAAGTAGCCGCGAGCCGCTTTGAGGGCACGGCCCTTAGCGCCCTGCCCAGAGTGCCCATGTATGCCGCGGTGTCCGAGATCGGGCACGCCTCAACGCCACGCATGGTTGCCGCAACGCTTGAAGCGCTCGTGCCGGCGAGAGCCGGATCGCACGATACGCTTGCGAGTATTTCCTTGCGAGCAGCCGTGAGTCCTGACGTGACCCCGCAGCGGGGTCAGGTCAAGATCGAGCTTGGCACGGTGAGACCGGCAGTTGACGGAACGCTTCCGTCCCACGACTTGCCTATGCTCGCCGCGCGGGCGCCTTCGGGGGTGCCGTATTGGCTGGCCGGCCTTATCGCTCTTATCGCGGCGACGGCAGGATTTGTGGCTGGGTTTGCCGCAGCAAAGTGGTGACGGTCAATCGCCGGGGTCTACGATGCTCTTGCTGGAGGGTGGCGCGGGCGGGGCATGCTGGCTCCCGTGCATGTTGGCGAGAAGATCTTGCATCAGATCACGCGCCTCTGACTTGCCCTTTAAGTGATTGAGGAGAAGTAAAGATACTTCACCAAATGAATTTTCATACTTAATGCCTTCCCGCGTGCGCGCCGCGACCTTCTCGCGCCCCTGTGCAAGGTCTTCCTCGAGCGCCTCGGCGTAGCGTGAGAGCTGCGAGCGCAACTCTTCAATTTGCTTACGCAGATCGGTAGCTTGGCTTTCGCGTGCCTGAGCGCGCTTTTCTCGATCGGCGAGCTGCTCGCGCGTTGACTCGAGCGTTGCGCGCGCGAAACCCGAGCGCTCGAAAACTTCACGAAGTTGCGCGATGTTGGATGCCCCTTGCTTCTGCGACGCTTCGGCCTCGGTGTGCGCCTTTTGCGCGGCCTTGTCCGCCGTCACGATCTGTTCACGGAGCTGAGTGGCTTCAGCCTGCTCGTGAGCAACCTCGCGAAGGGCGCGCGACTCTTGCTGCGCGAGCTCTTCGACCTTGCGGCCAATTTCGGCGCGAAGTGCGCGTCCTCGCTTTTCGAGCGCTTCAAGGCGGCGCGTGTGACTTGTGACTTCACCCTCGAGCTTGGTCGCGCGCGAGGCGAGATCCCACGTCAGCGCAACCGCGTTCTGCACTTCGGTCGGCGCGTTCGAGCCAGGGTAAGCGCGACTGACCATTCGCCCAAAAAGCGCCGCGCGGCTCGCCCATTCGATGACGCCCGCCGATTGAGGTGGCGGAGGTGGCGGCGGCGCGTGGTCGCCCGTGTTGACGTCCCAGAGCGTACTTGGCAGTGAGCGCTGCAGCGCCTTGAGGTCTTCGTGCAGATGGTGACCGTCTTGGTAGCGCTTGCGGCGGTCCTTCTCGAGCAGCTTCAGTACGATCAATTCCGATGCCGGCGACACGTCGCTCTTGATCGAACGCGGCTTGGGTGAAGGCGCAGTGCGCTGCATTTCGAGAAGCGCATCGCGATCGTCCGACCGAAAAGGAAGTTGACCGGTGAGCATTTCGAAGAAGAGGACGCCAAGCGAATAGAGATCACTCTGCGGGATCGCTTCCTCGCCGCGTGCTTGCTCGGGTGACATGTATTCGGGCGTCCCGAATACAGCGCCCTTCGGAGCGAGGCGCGGGTCCATGGCCAAATGCGCAAGCCCGAAGTCAAGAATCTTGACGAAATCCTTGCGCCCCCCGCGGTTGAGCAACAAAATGTTGTCGCTCTTGAGGTCCCGGTGAACGACGCCAAGGTCGTGCGCACGCGCGAGAGCAGCGCACATTTGCTCGAGGATGTCGACACCGCGCGAAAGCAGCATCGGCCCGCGCGCAAGCTCGCTTGAGAGCGACGTGCCCACCAGGTATTCCATCACGAGGTACAGTTCGCCCTCTTCGGTTTCGCCGATGTCGTGAATGTCGATGATGTGCGCATGATCGACGCGATTGGCCGCGCGCGCTTCGCGAAGCATCCACGCGCGAAGGTGCGTCTCGCCGCGCAGGTCCGGCCGAATCAGCTTCAGCGCGACGACGCGATCGATGAGGACGTGCCGAGCGCGATAAACGACGCCCATACCGCCTTCGCCCGCGCGGGCCTCAAGTCGGTAACGGCCAGCGATAACGCGGCCAAGCATCGGATCGGTGGGACGTGCGCCAGGACTGGAACGCTGCGAAGGTTGCATATGAAGCGGGGCCTCCCTTGGACGAGGAACTGCGACGGCTCTAGTGCAAAGCGTATCAACAGACGCGCCTCGTTTGCAGCGAAACGTGCATCAGTGACGCAATCGCGCGCACGGCTGCTTACTGAACGGCTACTGAACGGAATCAGAAGCGGAAATTCACTACAGGAACCTTCACTTCGGTTTGCTGCTTTAGCCCGTATTTCAGCTGGTCTTCTGCCGAGAAAATCGGGGTCACCTCGGGCACTGGAACGCCGAGCTTCAGATGGCCTTCGCCCACGTTGACGAGCGATGGTGGCAGCGCAGCGCGTGCGCCTCTCTTGGTGAGGCCTCGGCTCGCCGACTTCCCAGCATCGGTGCCAGGTTCAGCGGGTGGTGCGTTGTCTTCCTTCGCGCCTTCTTGCGTCTGGTAGCGATTGGCGTTGAGGCTGAGGACGATCGCAGGGATCAAAAGCGCGAGTCCGCCTGCAAGCATGTAGTTTTGTGCGCGGCCGTTGGTGGGCGGAAGCCCCGTGGATGCGCTCTTTTGCTCGAGGAAGTAGCCGCCGACGCCGCCGCCACCCGCGCCAACGAGTGCGCCGAGGATATACCAACCCGCGCCTCGGACGCCGATAAGCCCCTCGGTAATCGTGACGAGTTCGCCACCAAGCAATGCACCGCCGGCAATGCCTTTACCCGTGGCCGAAACTTCGGTGGCGTGCGCCGTCGATGGTGCGAGCGCCGAGAATCCAAAGATGGCAGCGGTGCAGGCGGCAATGGCGCGTTGGGCAGTGGTCATGCGTCCTCTGGGGCGAGCGTACCACGCAGAAGGGGCCTTGGCACAACGACTGCATTGAGAGCTCACCGATGCTTCCCCCTTCGACGAGCCGGACGCACAACCCCTTCGGAGCTGCCTGCCGACGTCGCCGCCGGAGGTGTGTATCGCGGTTTGCTCACAGGGGTCGGTTCAGGGGCTGGGGTAGGTTCAGGTCGTGGCGAGGGTGGGTGCAACCCGTCTTCAGCCTTCTTTCGAAGCTCACGTGCGTTGGGGAATTCGTCACCGGCAG
>CAMBEV010000029.1 GCA_945865595.1 Nannocystis exedens
ATGTCGCAGTTGTACGCGCTCTCGTCCGGGTCTGCCCAATCAAGAACGCCGGCGCACATTTGGAGGCGATCGGTTTGATTGCCCTGTTCGTCCCGCGCTTCGAAGAGCGGGTTCAAATTTGGCGGCGCAAAGTGGGACATCAACTGTTGAGCAAGCCGAAGTTGCGTCGCTGGACTCGAGCCACCGGAGTTCACGTTGATCTTCGCGTCTTCGTCGACAATTTGCAGCTCAAAACGCCCACCCTTCAAGCCAACGTTCTTTGCGCCCGTAAGATCGAGACTTGCCGTTCGTGCAAACTCACCCGAGGCATCTTCGTCGTTGAACGCTCCGAGCAAGAGATCGGCGTACTCCCAAATCGGAAGCTGCGGTGGTGTGCGCTTCATCATCATGAAGAGGGGCGCAAGCGCTTGACGCATCGTGGGCTCAGCAGCGAGGAGCAGCCGCGAGAGATGGATCGCACTGCGCGCGTGATACTCAGCCTTCATGCTGTCGCGATGTGCCATCGCGGCCCCGAGCTCTGCGCTCGTCTCTTCTTGAAACTCAGCGAGCATCGACGCGAGGACGGCGATCGCACCGATGACCATCACGAGCGCAACTCCGCGTTCCCTTGCACGACTGCGCCGCAAACGCCTGTGACAAACGGGCGACGAGGTCATTGCGTCATCCCGAAGCCCAGCGGCATTTGCAACGCGGGCATGAACTTGGTCGTCAGGCGAATTTCAGGCGCAGGCGGCTGCGCCTTGAGCACGAGCGTCACGCGCACTTCACTCGGAATGCGGCCCAACTGCATGTTTTGTTGCGTCGAGTCCCAACGATCGAGCCATTGTAAAGTCGACGGTTCGAAGAACTTCACGTGGAACTCTTTCACGTCTTCGGCAAGAACCTGAACGACCCCGCCCTTCTTGAAATCGGTGTCGATCGGCGTTTGCTCGCGACGCACGAGGTCAAGCTTGGCTCCCGAAGCTTGACCTGTCGGCCGAGGTCGCTCGTCAGTGGACGTGAAATAACTGATCTCAGCTTGATCGGATTCTTTCGCGTCACGCAGGAGCCTCCGATGCGCGAACGAAGTGAAGTCGACCCGTGCAAAGTCTCCGCTCATCGCGCTAACGAAGCCGGTGTTACGGGTCACGAGCGCGACGTTCGCGGGTTGATGCATCGAGATGTACGCGCTCTGCATTTCGCGGGCGATCCGATCGAGCGCTTGCCGTCCCTCTCGTGTTCGCTCGGCTCGACGCTGCTCGGCTCGCCTTCCGCGGCCAAGCGTCTCGAACGTGCCGTAGATGAGCACCGATACCATCGCGATAAGACCAATGGTCAGCATGATCTCGACAAGCGTCATGCCGCGCATGCCGCGCACGCCGCGAGAGCGTTGCCGCACTCGGTTCACTTGGCCCCCGGCACGAGCGGTGCTGCCGTGCTCGTCGTTGGAGGCGGCGCAACGATGCCGCCGTCTCCGTCGGGGTTCATCGTGGCCACGAGGCCAGTACGCGCAGGATTGGTAATAAACTGGACGACCGAGAACGTCTTGTCAGTGATGCCCTCGCGCCACTTCACGGTCACCGTGAGGCGCCTTATACCAAGCTCAAGAACAGGTTTGAGCGATGGGTACAAGAGGCCGAACGCCATTGACACGAGGCCGCCCGCACCCTGCTGGCCGTACTGGCCCGCCGCACTTTGCCCGATGCCTTGAAGTCCGCCGTCAGTGATCGTTCCGAGCGGTGGCGCGCCGCCATCGAGCCCGCCAGCTGCCGCGGCGATCGCTCCGAACGCGGAGTTTCCCGCGCCTCCATCCGCCGAACCGAGCGCGTTCGGATTAGGTAACACAACACGTTCTATTTGCCAGTCACACGAATAGCCGCGATGCTCGTCGTCCTCGCAGCAATGATCGGCGGAGTCTTTCTCGTCGAATTCGGGATAGCCCTTGAGCATCAGCCGCTCTTCGATCTCAGTCATCCGGCAGCGACCAAGCGCGGTCGCCTTCGCCATGCGGATTGCATTCGAGTTCGAAGCGACGAGGCCCGTCTGCGACGCCATGACCAAACTGATCGCAAGGCTCAAAATGCCCACCGCAATCATGACCTCGAGCAGCGAAAAGCCACGAGGAGACCTACGGGGGTCCTTGCGCTGGCTCATCGGCCCTCGTCCTTGCGTTCGGACAAGTCGCTCTCGTCGGTGATCACTTTCAGTGCGCGCGCCTCGCTGTACACGGTGGCCTTGCCGGTAAGCGGACTCGTCTCCACGCTCACGACGGTTTCATCCATGCTGGCCGGTCGCGATTTGTCACCGATGCTCAGCTGCACGACAGCGCGCTCGGTTTGGCCGCCTGGCCAGAAATACAGGTATGCGCGCTCGATCGTTCGCGGCGCGTCATCGTGACCGGTCTGCACCTGACGAAACCGAATGCCAGGCTGGAGCTTGAGCTTGCCCTTCTCGTCCGCCTCGGCGGTGCCCGACGCGAGATCGAATGGGACCATGCGATAGCTTGCGCGGCCGATCTGAGGTGGCGCGTTAAACGCCTTTCCTTCGGCGATCGCGGCCTTCTCCGCTACGGTCGCGGGGTCTGCACCTGCTGAAGCGGAGGCGCTGCGCGTTTGCACGAGCATCGGCGCATCGCTCTCCTCCATCCAGACGAGATTCTTCTCGAGATCGAATACGAGGCGCGTCGTTCGCGACCGCGCAGCAGCATGAAAATACGCGACGCGAATCGCAGAAGTCACAGAAGTTGACGATCGCCTAAGTCGAGCAGCGGGCAGCTTGGCAGACGCCGCCCCGATCGTCGTCGTGAGCACAGCGATGAGCATGATCACGATCATGATCTCGACAAGCGTCATGCCGCGTTGTGCTCTGGCCCACTTCATCGCCCACGTCTTTCTTGCTCAACTCGGCTTGCTCAACTCGGCCGCCGTTCAGGCTCGTTCACTTCGCCGGTACGCGAATGTCGTCTTCGGTGTTCTCTTTCTTGTCCTTGCCGAACGAGATGACAGCGATGTCCGTGTCGGTGCACGTGATCTTCCACTTGTTGCCCCAAGGGTCGGTTGGGTCCTTCGTGTCGACGAGCGACGACTTGCGAAGCGCGTCAATCGTTGGGCACTCGTCACTCTCGGTGTTCTGCAGCTTCCATGTCTTCGCAGACGAACGCAGGTTTTGACCGGAGGTCTTCGCGAGCTCGATTTTGCCGTTCTCAGCCTTGGTGAAAAGGCCGTAGCCGATAGCGCCCATGAGCGCGCCGATGATCGTGATGACGATGATGATTTCGGTCAGCGTCATGCCGCGTTGGCGCCGGCGTGCTCGTACTGCTTGGTTCCGCAACTTGATGATGTTCGCGCTCATTTCTCGCCTCGTCCTATCGTCGCTATCGTCATGAATGCAGTTACGAATCGTTTTATTCCACACGGTCAAGACCGTACGGTAAACCATCTGGACCATCGCTCAGAATGTCGAATCCCTGCGGGTCGCGCCTACCAGGGCACACCATCCGAAGCGGTCGGCCCCACGCATCGACCGGCGGCTTTCGCGCGTAGCCCTGCGCCACAAGCTCACTCCACTGCTTGGGACATTCGCCTGAGTGATCCGCGCGAAACGCGCCAAGCTCGCGATACGCCGTCATAAGCGACGCGCGCGTGGCTCGAACGGAGGCGTGATGCTCCTCACGGCGCCGCAACACCAGCACGGCGCCAATCACGATGAGCGCGAAGATGACCGGTCGGGAACGCGTGAGTGCAAGGCGACCTACGAGGCCTCGCTTGCGTTCCCACGGCAGGTAAACGTGGCTCTCAGCCCTGCGACGACGAAAGATCATGGGCCGTCGCCTCCACCAATCGCCGACACGTCATTCATGTCGACCATCGGCATCAGGATCGCCACCGCGATGAAGCCCACGATTCCGCCCATGAGCACCATCATCAGCGGTTCGAGCATCGCAGTCAGTGCCTGTACCTTGTTCTCAACCTGAACGTCGTACGCGCGCGCTGCATTCTCGAGCATGCCCTCGAGCTCACCGCTTTTTTCGCCAACCGCAATCATGTGCGTGACCATAGGCGGAAACTCTTTGCTCCGCTTTAAAGGGCCGGCGATTGACTCACCCTCGCGAATCTGCCCACTCGCCTCGTCGATGATCTGCTCAAGACGCATGTTGCCAAGCACCGCCTTCACGATGCCCATCGCGTTGAGCAGCGGAACGCCACTCTTGAGCAACGTCGCAAGCGTTCGGGTGAAGCGCGAGATCGCCAGCATGCGAATGAGGTTGCCAAAAATAGGAAGCTTGAGCAGTAAGGTATCGCGCCACAGAAGACCCTTCGCAGTCTCAAGGTATTTGAAACCGCGGGAGATCAGAAAGCCGACGACTAGGCCTCCCACGCTGCCGATGACATACGCGAGCATGTCTTCAACTTGGACCAGCGCAATGAGCCAGATCGCGACCGCAAAGCCAGACCCGATAAGCCAGCCAGCACCGTAGACTTCACCTGGCTTCTTCACCTTTGGCGCCGCCGTCCTCACGACGACTGTCCGGCGCACGAGGTTGAACCCCACCACAGCCAGGATCGCCCCAAGCGTTTCCGTCGACGATGCGACCTTCGACACACCGATGAGGGCCTGCGTGTACCAGGGCAGCTCCTTGTTCAGGTTGTCGTAGATCTTGCTGACCTGCGGTACGACGGTGGTCATCATCAGGCTGACCAAGCCGAACCCAATGATTGACATGAGCGCGGGATACGCGAGCGCCGCGCTCACCTTGCCGCGAAGCTTCGCCTGACTCTCGAGAAAGTCACTGAGGCGTTCGAGAACCACTTCGAGCGTACCCGACGCCTCACCGGCGGCGGCCATGCTCACGTAGAGACCTTCGAACAATTTTGGGTGGGCCTCGAGCGCCTTGGCGAAGCTGCTGCCCTCGTTCAGCGCATCGCGCACTTGGGTCAGCGCGCGCTTGAGGTCAGCCTTCTCAACTTGCTCGACCATCGCACTGACGGCCTCAACAAGAGGGATGCCTGCCCGCACGAGCGTCGCAAGCTGGCGGGTCATCATTGCGATATCGGACTGGTCAGCGCCCTGAAATAATTTACTTCCTTCGCTTGACGATTCAGACGCTTTACTTTCGTTGGCGAGGGTGAGCATCACGCCGTCGCGTTTGAGCGCCGAGCGAAGCGCCTTTACGTTATCAGCGTCGCGTACGCCCTTTGCTTCCTTACCGGAAGCGACAACCAGACCGCGATACTCAAAGACAGCCATCGCTCACACCCGCCCGCTTGCAGGTGGAGCCGACTTCATTGCACCAGAGCCGGGCATCGCCGTCGAAGCAGGAGCCACCTCGAGCTGCGCATCCTCTTGCGTTGCGGCGAGGACCTCTTCGACCGTGGTCATGCCCGAAAGCACTTTGCGCGCACCATCGTCACGCAACGAATCCATGCCCGCTTCGACAGCCGCTCGCTTGATGGCCTTTGCATCAGCATTTTTGAGCACGAGCGGCCCAACAATGTCGTCCATGAGCAACAGCTCGTAGATGCCGCGACGTCCGACGAACCCAGTATCTGAACAGCGAGCGCAACCCTTACCGCGATAGAACGTTGGCCGTTCCAAGAACTCGGTTTCGAGCGGATCGGCCTCGGTCAACTGCCTCGGGTAGTAGCGCGATTCCCTGTCACGGCGCTTGCGACGTTGGCGCATGCGTTCGCGCGTCAAACCGAGTTCTTCGAGTTCGAAGGGCTCCGCCGGGTAAGGTTCTTTACAATGCGCGCAGAGCACGCGCACAAGGCGCTGCGCGAGAATGCCGATGACGCTCGAACGAATGAGAAACGGTTCGACGCCCATGTCGTTCACGCGCGTGAACGCACCCGCAGCGTCGTTGGTATGGATCGTTGACAATACGAGGTGACCGGTGAGCGACGCATTGATCGCAATGTCGACCGTCTCTTTGTCGCGGATTTCGCCCACCATCACGACGTCGGGGTCTTGGCGAAGAAACGCACGAAGTGCGCTCGCAAACGTGAGACCGATCTTCGTCTGGACGTGAACCTGGTGAATGCCAGGGATCTCGTACTCGACCGGATCCTCAGCTGTGAGGATATTGATATCGGGCTTGTTGATCCGGTTAACACAAGCGTAGAGCGTCGTGGTCTTACCGGAGCCGGTAGGACCTGTGACCAAAATGATACCGTCTGGGCGACGAATCAGCCCGTCCATCAGCACGTAGTCCCTGTGGGAGAACCCGAGCTGCGGCAGGTCGAGCATGACGCTCGACTTGTTCAAGAGACGCATCACAATGCGTTCGTAACCGCGGCTGGTCGGAATGGTGCTGACACGGATGTCAAAGCTCTTGCCCGCGATTCGCTTGGCTATGCGGCCGTCTTGCGGCAAGCGCTTCTCGGCAATGTTGAGGGCGGCCTCGATCTTGATGCGCGAGACGATGCTGTTCATGAACGCACGAGGGGCTCTGCGCGCGATGTGAAGTTCGCCGTCGACACGGTAGCGAACGATCAACTCTTTCTCTTCAGGTTCGATGTGAATATCGCTCGCCCGCTCTTTCATTGCCTGGAGGAAGAGCGAGTTTACCCAACGAATCACGGGCGCTTCATCGTCTGAGTCGAGAATGTCGCCCGCGCCATCCTCCTCGGACGCAGTCTCGCCATCGGACGCGAGCTCACCGCCGCCCGCCTGGCGTTCGTAAACGCGGTTGATGGATTCTTCGATGCGCTCAATGCCACCGACGACCAGCTCGACGGGCTTGCCGAACACGATGCGCAGGTCATCAGAGGCGGCGATGTCAAACGGGTTCGCGACGAGCGCGTGCACCGCTTCCGCGTCCTCAGCGTAAACGAGAACGCAGTGCGATTTCGCAAACATGATCGGCACGCGCACCGCGAGTGCCGTCGGGATGTTCGCATGGTCAATTTGCTCGATGATTCCGACACCGGCCTCTGCCGCGAGAGCGCGTGCCATGGCGAGTTCGTCCGCCACAGAAGTGCGGACGGCCAGTTCGAGCATGTCGCTACCACTCTCGCTCCGTTCGCCGAGCGCGGCAAGCAACGGCTCGAGCCTCGCGGAATCAAGCACCCCGCGCCGCACCAGAATGTCGCCAATGAAGCGCGCTTCGCTCATGGCTCAACTTTGAGAATGTTACGAATCGGTGGCCTTCCGTCGACGCGTGGAGGCATCGGCTCTCCACCACTCGGGCCGCCTGGAGGAACGGGATCCCTCACGCCGCCTTGCGAACGAATGGGTGCGGGCAGCTCGAGCGGCCGACCCGGCGTGTGTACCTTGACCGCCTTTGTGCCAAGAAGCGCATCGAGGGCCTTGCGTTCTTCGACGGCAATGTACGACTTACGGACATCCTCAAGCACGCCGACCGTCCGTCCATAGTCTTTCGGTGCTTCGTAGTCGCTGTCGCTAAAGACGAAGTAGCGATCGAGAAATTCTTGCCGGTCTTGCATCTTGCGCTCGAAGACGCGTCGTAAATCATCTTGACTACGTATGATATGCGGCGTCAGGACAAGGAGCAGGTTTGACTTCTCGAGTTGCTTTGTCTCGCTGCGAAACAACGCACCGAGCAGGGGGATGTCGCCCAAGATGGGGACCTTCGTTTGACCACGCCCGTTCTTTGAGCGAACGAGGCCCGCGATCACAACGGTCTGCTGATCGCGAACGGTCAGCGTCGTTTCTGCCGTGCGCTGACTTGAGCCGCGCACCCCGAGCGTTCCTTCTGGAGCCAGCGGCTCGCTGTACTCTTCCTTGATCTGCAATCGAACTTCGTCGGATTCGTTAATCGAGGGCTTGATTGAAACCTTGATACCTGTCTGCAACATGCCGCCAGTGCCGAAGCCTCCGGCCATGCCTCCAAGTGCACTCAACCCGCCCAGAGACGCAGCGCCTCCCGGGAGGCCTGGAATGGCCCCGCTGAGACCGGCGTTCGTTTGCTGCGGCTTGTTCTCGCCAACGTGAATCTTCGCCTCGATGTTGTCCGTCGCCAAGATGTGCGGCGTTGCGAGCAAGTCGGAGTCGCCCGACGACGCAATCATGTCAAGGACGACGCCCACCGCAGGAATCGCGGTGCCAAAAATGGCCTCGCTGCCCGGAATCGTCGGACCACGCAAACCGAGGGCAAATCCTTGTAAAGACTCAGCCGCACCTGGGCCGAGTGCGAGAGCGGATTTCAACGGGTCGAGGCCGCCGGCGATGAGAGAACCATCGACCGGGACGTCAGGAATGCCGCCATGAAATTTGATGCCAAACTTGTCAGTGCGGCTCACGTTGAGGTCCATGAGCGCGGCTTCGATGAAGACCTGACGACGCGGCTTGTCGAGCTGGTCGATCACTTGCCGCATGTGTGCGTAATCGCGCAATGACGAGGTGATGATCAGTGAGTTCGTCGCTTCATCGGCGACCACCTTGATGCCACCCTCGAAAACGCCGCCACCGCCGGCTTGCGCAGGCTGAGCGCCACCGCGACCACGACCGCCGCCGATTTGCGCGCTTGAGTCACTCACGCCCGTTAAGACAGTCGCGAGCTTCGTTGCGTCCGCGTACTGAAGCGGCCGAACGTGAACTTCGCCTTCTCCGGTTTGAGGAACGTCAATCACCTTGATGAACTCGAGCGCGCGCAAGTAGGCGCGTTCGGTCGCGACGATAATCACTGAGTTCGTGCGCTCGTCGGAGATTACCTTGCTGATGCGGGAGTCGCCGCCGCCGGGCGCCGTACCGGGTTTCCCACCCGGACCCGCAGGGGCTGTCGCACCACCCTTGATATCGAAGAGTTCATTAATGCGCGCCGCCGCTTCGCTCGCTGCGCCATAGTTAATTTTCTCGATCCAAACCTGTTCACTTGCCCCACCCACGTCGATCTCTTCGACGATGCGAAGCATGCGACGGATGTTGGCACCCGTGTCGGTCATGATGAGCATGTTGGTCGGCGCGTGGACCGTCACATCGCCGTTGGGGCTCTTGAACTTGGTGTTCAGCAGGTCGCCGGCCTCTTGCGCGGCAATGTTCTGCAGACGATGCATGCGCGTGATGGTGCGCTCTTCGGCAGGCGCCGCCTGACCTGGGCCGTAGACCGGCGTGTTCATTGACGCGAGATTCTTCTGCTCGACGATTTTGTAGAAGCGGCCCGACGGGATGACCGTGAGGTTGTTGGCGTCGAGGATAGAAAGAAACGCTTGGTAAGCCTCTGCGACGCTTACTTTTTGCGGGGCGAAGACCGTGACCTTGATCGCGCGCGCGTTGCCACCAAAGATGAAACGCTTGCCTGTGAGCTGACCGATGACGCGAATGACTTCGCCAAGGTCGGCGTCTTCGAGCGAGAACGAAACGCGATAGCCACCGCCTCGGGGCTCGTATTCGACGCCTTGCTCGAACTGCTTGAGACCCGCCGTATCGCCTTGCTTCTTGCCGCCAATGGGGTTGCCCATTTGTGTGGTCGTGGGCGGAGGCGGCGGAACCACCGTGGGGGTCGGCACCGCAGGAATCGCGGGTTTGTCAACCGGCTTACCCAGGTTGGGCCTTCGCAGCCGGCCTCCCTCAAGACGACCGGGCCTACGTTCACCCTCGGGCACAGGCGGCGCGGGCTGGGCCTCCTCTTGCGCCAGGGCGACGTGAGCGCTCGAAACGAGGCAAAGACTTAGTGCACCCAACCACGCGGCACGCTTCATCACGAAGTCACCTTCGTAACCACAAGCACACCGATCACGATGGCGGTAAAGGGAAAAGACGATTCAATCAACGTCATCGCAACTCACTTTGCACCGAATAAAAGCGGATCATTTCATGTGGTACTGAACGTTCACCGGCTTGCCACCGCGTTGAACGCTGATGCTCACGTCTGGCGACGTCGCCAACCGCGAGTACGCTTCGAGCATCTTTGTAGGGTCGGTCATGTCGAACCCGTTGATGCCCGTGAGGACGTCGCCGTTCTCCATGCCCAGCTGAGCCAGCACCGTGTCGGGCCGAATACCGAGCAATCGCTGCCCAATGACCTTGCCGTTCTCGTCTTTTGCCGGGGTGCTGCGGGCGAACTTCATGAGGTCGGCCCAGTTGTCTTTGATCTTATCGATTACAGAGCGGTCGACGTTGAACTCAGTCGCCGAGAGCTTTTGAATGGCCTTCTTGATGTCGTCGGGAGTGGAGCCGCCTCGCTTGTCTGGCACCGGGTTTGGAGGAGCCACTGCGCCAGCGGGAGCGACCGGGGCCGCGGGCTGAAAGAGCGCAACCTGGCAACGTTGGCTGCCTTGCGTGAGCCACGCGCGGTCCCAGCCGATGAAGTAAACCTTCTTGCCGTTTAATTCGTCGCCACGCCGCCGCATGTACGTTTTGTCAGCTACGGCAAACGACGCGAACGAATATTCCGGGTCGGTAGAAGCTGCGATGATGGTGATCTTCGTGCCTTCGCAGGCGGGGTCGCTCATCGGATCGCCGGCCTCGAGTTCGGTTCCCGCATCCTCGACGACCGGTGGAGCATTGAGCCGACCCGTCACCGAGTCGAACGGATTGCGCAGCAATATCGGCTCGGCACTCGTGCTCTTCTGGGTCACGGAAGACGTGTTAATCGCGACTGGCATCGGAGCCGGAAGCGAGGGCGATCCGCCATCGGCGTTGTCGCGGATCAGCGTTGCGCCAAACCATTGCGACACGGCCTGCGCTTGCACCGCCCCGAGCGCAACGGTGAGGCCACCGAAGACGATCCAGAAGTGCTTGCGTAAGTGCTGATCGACCGACATTGCGTTCTCTCTTGTAGCGAGACCCATGCCAAGCGAACAAGCTCCAATTGTGCGAAAATACGCGCCTGACTCGAACCTCCCGCGACAGGTTGTCGAGGGGTCTTCGCTGCGACGCGAAGGTTTGACAAAGTGACAAACAGCCCGCGTGTTTAAAGCGGAGCGTTCTCACCCTGCTTCGTCGGCTGAGCGCCCGTCGAGCTTGCGGTAGATCGTGCGCGCGGAGATGCCGAGTAGCTGCGCGGCCAGCGATTTGTCACCTTTTGTGTGACGAATAGTTTCGCGAATCACGCGCTGCTCGATTTCGTCAAGCGGCGTACCTATCGAAAATGCGAGGGCGTCGGGCGCCGCTGGGAACGCCAGGCCAATAGCGTCAGGCAGGTCGGCCTCGGTCAGCGTGTCGGAGCGCGAAAGAACCACGGCGCGTTCAATCACGTTCTCGAGTTCGCGCACGTTGCCTGGCCACGGGTATTCGAGCAGTCGTTCAATGGCGCCCGGCGAAATCGCGAGGCGCGCCTTGCCGTTCTTCTGACAGTAGATGCCCAGGAAGTGATCGACGAGCAGGGGGATGTCTTCTCGGCGCGCACGCAAAGGCGGCGCCGTCACAGCGATCACGTTCAAGCGATAGAAGAAGTCCTCGCGAAAGCGGCCCGCCTGCACCTCGGCGAGCAAATCGCGGTTGGTGGCCGCCACGATGCGAACGTCGGCGCGAACCGTCCTTCCGCCAACCGGCTCGTACTCACCCTCTTGAAGCACGCGAAGCAGCTTCACCTGCACTTGCGGCGAAAGCTCTCCGATCTCGTCGAGGAAGAGTGTGCCCGCTTCGGCTCGCGCAAAGCGACCTTCTCTCTTACCGATGGCCCCCGTGAACGAGCCGCGCTCGTGCCCGAACAGTTCGCTCTCGAGAATCGTCTCTGGAATCGCGGCGCAGTTGACGGCAACAAACTGGCCGCGCCTGTTGCTCCGGTCGTGGATCGCGCGGGCGATCAGCTCTTTCCCCGTACCACTTTCGCCAAGGATGAGCACCGTCGCAGCGCTCGGGGCCGCTTGGATCGCGACATCGAGCACGCGCCGCAGCGCAGGCGATGTGCCAACTATTTCACGATGGGTGAGGCGCTTGAGCTCACGCCGCAGCGACTGGTTTTCGGCAACGAGCCGCTGTCGTTCAGCCGCTTTACGAACGCTCTTGACGATACTCACGCGCTTGAGAGGCTTCTCGACAAAGTCATACGCACCCTCGCGCATGGCCTGCACCGCGGTTTCGACGGTTCCGAACGCGGTCATCAACACGACTTCGACATCGGGGGAGACCTGCTTGATCGCTTTGAGCAGCTCGAGGCCGGTCGTGCCGGGCATCATCAGATCGCTCACAACGACATGCACGCGATGCATTCGTACCTGCTCGAGTGCAGTTTTAGCGTCGTGCGCCGCGAGGACCCGCATGCCCTCACGTGCAAAAATGCGCTCGAGACTTTCTACGTTGGAGCGCTCATCGTCCACAACGAGGACGGTCACGTCGGTAAGCGGAGAGGGTTCAAGTTCACTCATTCGGTTTCCTGCCTTTGCAACGCTTCCATCAACGCAGCAGCTTCGAAATCGCCTTGAACGCATCGGACCCGGCTCGCTCGAGCCAATCGAACACGATGGTCTCAGTGGGCGCGACGACAGCACCAACGTCGGATGCGAGGCCAAGTCCGAGCACGCGATTTTCTTCGCTTCGGGAACACACCGCATCGGCCACGACAATCACCCGATAGCCGCGGCGCGCGATTTCGCGGGCCGTCTGGAACACGCAAACATGCGCTTCCATTCCGACCACGATCACGTCCCGCACGCCCGCCTGCGCGAGTGCGTGGGCGAACCGCGGCTCACAGCACGCGTCAAACGTCAACTTGTCGAATGGTTGCCCCTCCAACTTTTCTCTGATCGCAGGCAACGTGGGTCCCAGCCCTTTCGGGTACTGCTCCGTGGCGAGCACGCGCACCCCAAGCACTTTTGCCGCCTCTAGCAGAATGTTCACATTCTTGACGGTCCGTTCGAGCGCCTCACCAGGCATCGCCGCAGCGAGACGCTCTTGCATATCAACCACCGCAATAAGCGACGTAGCGGGGACCAATCTCGTCATCATGGGCCTCACAGGAACAGGCCGGGCCGAAACGAACGCAAGAACTGGCCGAGGTCGTTCTTGACGTCAAAATGTACCGTCGCGCGCGCAATTTCAGTCTCGTCCGCGTCGTAGATGGCTGCCGGGAGCTCGGTCATCGTTTGAATCGGCGCGAGCAGCGAGAACTCTTTCTGTCCGACAAACGCGTACGACCGCCCATCGTCGCCCGCGAACGAAAACCGGTAAGGCAATCGGCGCTCATTCACCAGGAGCAACTTGAGGGTCCCCACGAGCGACTGGTTCGTCGCAAGACCCTCGGCTGTCACGTGGCCCGCGATGTGACATGTCTTGTCGAGCGCGAACCGTCGAAGTTGAACGGCCTGAGCAACCAGTGAGAAGGTGATTTTTCGCTCGGTCAACGGATCGCTGAGCAAGAAGAACCGACCACGCATGGTCTCGCGAAAGGTGAAGCCAAACATTTACTTGCCCCCTTTTGGCGCGCCGTCGCGATAGACGACCAGCCGTTCGACGATACGCCCTTCCGCCACCGCGGACGCAATCTCATCCACATCATCGAGCGTGACGGCGCCGTAGGCAACATGGTCAGGTTCCTGAACTATCGACGCACCGATTTCGCACAGGTCGAGACACCCACTTGCGCATGCGCGAATCCGGTTGGCTGCTCCGAGTTGTGCCAGCGCCGACTTCAGTGCCTCGACAAGGGGCTCGGAGCCGCTCGTGGCGCAGGACCCCTTTGGGTGACCTATTGGCCTTCGGTTCGTGCAGATAAACAGGTACCGGTCGCGATGCGGCATCCTCCATCGATCCCGCGTTGTCGGGTCGACTGTCAACGCTTATGGTAGCCGCCATGAACCAGAGGCCCCTTTTCGTGTGCTCAATTGTGATGCTTGGTCTCTACGCAACCGCGTGTGGAGGCGGCAGCGACAACTTACCGCCACCCCCTCCGCCACCCCCTCCCCCCCCCATCGTTGCAAGTGCGGCCCCACTTGAGACCCCACCGCCCGTTGAGGAGCCGAAGAAGGCGGAGCCCGAGTTGCCCGCGGTGACCCTCACGCTCGGCGAAGCGAGCCCGACTCCATCGAAGCCGACGCCAACGGTGAGGTTCGTGACCCCCCTCAAGGGCGCTTCCATCGACCCCAAGAAGGCTGCCGACTTTGCGATCAAGCTCGACGTCAAAAACTGGAAGACCGGCACCGGGGACGCGCACATCCACGTCATCCTCGACAACAAACCGTACAAGGCCATCTACGACACGAAGGCGCCCATCAAACTGAGCGAGCTCGCAGGCGCCGACATCGCTGAGGGGCACCACGTCCTTGTCGCGTTCCCGAGCCGCGCCAACCACGAATCGGTCAAGACGCCAGGCGCGCTCACGATGATCGATTTCTTCGTCGGCAAGAAGCAAAAGGTGTCGCACGATGTTACAAAACAGCCGACGCTCATCTACAGTCGGCCCAAAGGCGAGTACAAAGGAGACGCCGCGACCCGCGTACTCGTTGACTTCCAGCTCGCCAGCACAACGCTCACCGAAGGCAAGACCCACGTCGGCATTCACGTAAGCGGCCCCGGCATCGACGGCGACCTCACGAAAAAAGCAACGGCCTTTGGTCCGCCGTTCTACCTCGAGCATTTGCACGCGGGCAGTTACAAATTGACCCTCGAGCTCATCGGCGCCGACGGCAAGGTGATCGACGGGCCGTGGAACACGACCTCGCGCGAAATCACGATTGCCCCTGCCGAGGGGACTCACGAGACAACCCAGCACGCCCACTGAGCTCACGAAAGGCCGCCCGTACGCATGCTTGTCGTCCTTGCCGTTGCGCTTAGCTGTCACATTCTGATCGGGCTTGCCTCGGGCTTCGCACTGATTCGAGGGCGGACGGCGCGGCCGCGGCTCTTTTGGTACACGGTGGGGACCACATGCTTCGCCCTGGCCCAGGTCGTCCAGCAACTTGACTCTCCAGCAGCGCAGTGGCGAGGCTGGCTTGCGATCGAAGGCGCGGGCGCCGTCGCAAGCCATGGCGGGGTTTGGCTCATGGCCCGGGCGATCAGCCGGCCCGAGCTAGCGACGAAAGTCACCCCGGTTTACTGGGTACTTCTCGGTGCAATCGCACTCGGCGGCGCTCGCCTTTTAGGCCTCCCTGAAACCCCATTCGCACTCATAGTCAATACCCTTGCCCTTCTGTCGGGGACTGTCAGCTTCGGCCTGATTCTGCGTTCCTCACTTTCGCGCGACACGCAGCCGCGCATTCTGCTCATTGGCTTCGCGCTGTTCGTACTGATCGCTCTGCACGATATCGCCCGTGCGGTCGGGCTCGCGGGAGGCCACGCTTGGATGGCGTTTGCACTCATCGTCGTACTTCTCAGTTTCGTGCTCTTTCGAACCGTCGAACATGAGGCCTTCGTCCTCCACGAACAGCACCAGACTGCCGCGCTTGCGACCCGCGCGAGGGAGCTCGAGGAGACCAATCGCGCGCTCTCTCTCGCAAGGGCCGAGATTTCACGGCAAACCGAATTGGCAGTCGTTGGCGAGCTTGCCGCCGTGATCGCGCACGAAGTACGCAACCCGCTCGCCATCATCTCTAACGCGGTCGCAGGGCTGCGAAAGCCGTTGCCAAAAAGCGATCATGAAACGCTCTTGACGATCCTCGACGAGGAAACGTATCGCCTCAACAACCTCGTCCGCGATCTCTTGCGCTACGCACGGCCAATCGAGCTTCAGCGTCAAGAGATCGACGTGAGCGACCTGCTCGTGCGCATCTCCACGCTCGGGCGCGCACCTACTCGCGTCATTGCCGAGCCAGGCGTGACCCTCTCTGGCGATCCAACCCTCCTTCGCCAAGCACTCGAGAACCTGCGGGACAACGCCCTCCAAGCCGTCGGCGAAACCGGCCAGGTCATCATGCTCGCGACGCTGACCGACGACGAGGTCGCAATCGAGGTGCGCGACGACGGCGAGGGCATGGACACACAAATTCTAAAACGCGCCAAGGACGCTTTTTTTACCACACGGTCGACCGGAACCGGTCTCGGTCTCGCGATCGTCGATCGCATCACAAACGCCCACGGTGGTGTTTTCACGATTGAGAGCCGACCTGGCGTCGGTACGACCGCAAGCATCACGCTGCCGCGAGAGATTGTCGCCGGCAAGGTTACGCTCAGCAGACCGCCGGCGTTGTAATGCGAGTGAGCCATGGACGACGCTAGCAACGGTAAGCCAATGGCCCGCTCGACGATCGTTGAGCTCGACAAGCGATTTGTGTGGCGACCCTACACGGACATGGCGGCCTACATCGCGGGTGGCGACCCGCTCGTGATCGATCGCGGCGAGGGCATCTATCTGTACGACAAGGACGGGTCTCGCTATCTCGACGGGTGCAGCTCGTGGTGGACGGCGTCCCTCGGTCATCAGCATCCTCGTCTAGTCAAGGCGCTTGTCGAACAGGCTACCCGGCTATCGCACGTCGCCTTTGCTGGAGTCGCGCACGAGCAAGCGTCCGTGCTCGCGGAAGCGCTCATCAAGGTTGCGCCCGAGGGGCTCTCCCGGGTGTTCTTCACCGACAACGGCTCGACCTCAGTCGAGGTCGCCATCAAGATGGCGGTGCAGATGTGGAGGCAGCTCGGACATCCCGAGAAGAACCGATTTATCACCCTCGATGGTGCATTTCACGGCGAGACCATCGGCGCCACCAGCCTCGGCGGCGTCGAGGTGTTTCGTCGGCCGTTCAGTGACGTTGTCTTTGACTGCATCGTCGTTCCATCGCCCGCGGGTGGTGGCTACGAGCGCGCGTTTCAAGAGCTCTCACGCGTCCTTCGCGAGGATGCCGATTCGATCGCCGCAGTCTTCATCGAACCGCTCGTTCAGGGCGCTGCGGGGATGCGCACGTACTCGGCGGACTATCTTCGCGACCTCCGAAGCATGTGCACGCGGCACGACGTTCTCTTAATCGCAGACGAAGTGTTCACTGGCTATGGCCGCACCGGGACGATGTGGGCTTGCGATCAGGCGGACATCACGCCCGACCTCATGTGCCTCGGCAAGACGTTCGCATCGATCCTGCCGATGGGCGCAACGTTGGCCTCCGAGCGGGTGTTCTCGGCCTTCGGTGGCGGCCGCGATCGCGCGTTGCTCTACGGGCACACGTTCTCTGCCAATCCCCTCGGCGCGCGGGTCGCACTTGAGGTGCTCAAGATCATTGACGAAGAACAAATCATCTCACGCACCCAAGCGCTGTCCCCGTTGTTCGCCACAAGAATCGACGCCATCACGAAGACGAAGGGTGTCGTTGCTGGGCGCAGTCTCGGGATGATCGGCGCCGTAGATCTCGCGGAAGAAGGCGAAACGCTCGGGGATGAGCGCGAAAGCTACGTGAGG